>CAZHUM010000069.1:0-9635 GCA_964535805.1 uncultured Thermoplasmata archaeon | reverse complement strand
CGTTCCTGCCTTGGGTCAATCCGGAACTTACCGTACTTTCTTTGGCACTTTATGCCGCGATCGCAACGCTGGTGATAGCGTGTCCGTGTGCCCTAGGTTTAGCCACTCCAACCGCATTGATGGTCGGCAGCGGAAAAGGAGCGGAGAACGGTGTTCTGATAAGGAGGGGAGAATCGATCCAGTTGATGAAAGATATCAAAACAATTGTACTGGACAAGACAGGAACCATAACCAAAGGGGAGCCTGGAGTAACAGATATAACAGGTGATTCAAAAGATGATATCCTGATTTACGCAGCCTCCGCCGAACAGCGTTCCGAGCATCCACTGGGTGAAGCTATTGTGAAAAAGGCAAGAGAAAAAGGTCTATCAATTAAAGAACCTAAAGATTTCGAAGCGGTTACCGGGCGGGGTATCAAGTCCAGCATCGATGGAAAACAAGTACTCGTTGGAACCGCTGACCTTCTAAAGAAACACAAAGTAGATATAGGTTATTTTAAGGAATTCAAAAAACTTCAGAAGGAAGCTAAGACCGCTGTGTTCGTGGCAGTTGACGGGAAAACCTTGGGTGTTATCGGTATCGCTGACCAACTGAAAGAAGATTCAACCCGAGCCATAGATGCCCTCAAAGAGCAGGGTCTGGAGCCTGTGATGCTTACAGGAGATAACAAAGATACTGCCAAGGCTATAGCGGACCAGGTGGGTATAGACAGGGTGCTCGCAGAAGTGATGCCCGATGAAAAAGTGAAGGAAGTGAAGAAGTTACAGGATAAGGGTCAGCTCGTAGCTATGGTAGGTGACGGTATAAACGACGCACCGGCTCTCGAACAGGCTGATGTGGGCATCGCCATCGGTACAGGAACAGACATCGCTATAGAGAGCGGAGATATAGTTCTAGTTGAAGGTGACCTTTCAGCGGTGGTTAAGGCTGTAAAACTTTCCCATGCAACATTTGCAAAGATCAGACAGAACCTGATATGGGCTTTCTTTTACAATGTCGTTGCAATCCCCGTGGCGTTCATGGGGCTACTCCATCCACTGATGGGTATGGCTGCCATGTCATTCTCTAGTATCAATGTGGTTACGAATTCCAACAGATTGAAGAAGATAGATCTGAGTATGGAAGAGAATTAACTAAAACGCCAGGGCGGTACCAACCGGTATCCCCTTCCCGATAAGCACAGCCATGGGAACCACCCTGTTCCATGAGATGCTCGATTATGGCATAAAGCGGTTCCGAGTTCAAGGCGTTGAATAAAGTGTGTATTATTGTGTACGATTGCATAGTAACATTTATCGTTTTGATGGTAGAAAGGATTAAATAGTATTACCGTGTGCATACTAACTATGAACATACAATTTGTCGATAGGGGGAAAGAATTAGATATGTTAGAAAAATTTTGGGAGAAACAAGAGGGTATATTCGTACTCTGGGGAAGACGAAGAGTTGGGAAAACAAGGCTCTTAAGAGAGTTCGCTAGGGATAAAAATTCAATCTTCTTAGTTGCTACAAAGGAAACTGAGAAAGGCATATTAGAAAATTTTTCGAGGACGATCGGTAAGCACTTCGGTGACAAAGTGTTGGACAACACTTCTTTCAACTCATTCAAGGATATAATCGATTATCTGGGTAATGATAAAAGTGAAAAACTTCTTTTAATTCTAGATGAATTTCCATATCTTTGTGAAGCGAATGAATCCGTTCCATCTGTTATACAAAGGGCATGGGATACAGGTATTCTTGAGAATGTAAACTTAGTGCTGTGTGGTTCTACCGTAAGTGCCATGGAGTCAGAAGTTTTAGGTGAAAAAAGTCCTTTATACGGTAGAAGAACTGGGCAATTTAAACTCCATCCGATCGATCCGCTCGACGGGAAAGAATTTTTCCCTAAATTAGGAGTTGAAGAATATCTTAAGTTCTACTCGATGATAGGAGGTACACCTGAATATATATTGAAGATAGATGAGGAAAAAAATCTTATGAGTAATGTGATGGATAGTATCGCAGCACCAGGTTCCATGTTATTAGACGAACCCGAATTACTATTTAAAACTGAAGTAAGGGAGCCGAAATCATACGATTCCATCATGAAAGCTTTGTCTTTCGGTAAAACCACACCCAACGAGATATCAAATTTTGTAGGCATCCCGAGAACATCGATTACCAGATATCTAGAAATGTTGATAAAGCTTGACCTAGTAGAAAAAAGGGTTCCCATAACTGAAAAGAATCCTGAGAAGACAAGACGTGGTCGTTATTATATCAAAGATCCATTCTTCCGCTTTTATTTTAGGTTTATATTTCCAAACTTAGGAGAGATAAAGCAAGGACTTTACGGAGTAGTAAAAGAGACTGTAAAGAATGAATTCAATGATTACATGGGACATTCTTTCGAGAGGATAATTGAGAACGCAATTGTCAAGCTGTCAAAAAAGGGAAAAACACCATTTACGGTCCAAAAAATCGGTCCTTGGTGGAGAAAGGGTCATGAGATAGACATAATTGCCTTGAACGAATCGACCAAAGAAATCATGTTCGTAGAATGTAAGTGGTCGGAAGTAGCCGATATAGACGGTAAACGCATACACGGATCGTTAAAAGAAAAATCACAGTTCGTGAGATGGGGTGATGAAGATAGAAAGGAGTACTACATGATAGCCGGTAAAAAGGTAGATCGGATCCCTAACGCGCTAACTATGGAAGTCTGTGATATTTTCAAGTGACGTTTTTAACACAACCATAACACACACGACCCCCACCCATAAACTTTAAACACTATCTCCACTTTACCCAATTCCCGTGAACAATGATGACCAAATTCATAATAATCACGGGCGGCGTTTTATCGGGTCTTGGAAAAGGTATAGTCACTTCTTCTTTAGGTAAGTTGTTGAAGTCCAAAGGTCTTTCTGTAACGGCTATAAAAGTAGACCCCTATCTCAACTGCGACGCGGGGACTATGAACCCCTTCGAGCACGGAGAGGTCTTCGTATTGAGGGACGGGACCGAAGTGGATCTAGACCTCGGTAACTACGAGCGTTTCTTGGATATCGATTTATGCGGCGACGACAATATCACGACGGGGAAAGTCTACAGGAGCGTAATAGAAAAGGAAAGGAGCGGAGACTACCTGGGAAAGACGGTCCAGATAATCCCACATATCACCGATGAGATCAACAGGAGGATATGGAGGGTTGCAGACGACACCGGCGCAGATATAGTGCTTGTAGAGATGGGAGGAACCGTTGGCGATATAGAGAGCGCACCGTTCCTAGAGGCGAGCAGACAACTTCACATGGAAGTGGGTGAGAACAGCAAGAACTGCCTGTTCATCCATACTACGCTGGTTCCAGTCATGGACGTCGTAGGCGAGCAGAAAACAAAGCCCACCCAGCACTCTGTAAAAGAACTCAGGGCCAGCGGTCTCGAACCACATATCATCGTAGGTCGTTCAAGAGATAGATTGGAGAAAGGAACTAAAAAGAAGATATCCATGTTCTGTGATGTTCCCCAAGAAGCAGTTGTCAGTTCTCCCACGGCGGACAACATCTACCAGGTACCGTTGATCCTGGACGAGGAAGGACTCACGGATTACGTCATGACCGAGATGGAGTTGTATGAAGAGATCGAAGAGAAAAATCTCGAAGGGTCAGGGATGGAAGATTGGAAAGAATTCTTGAAAAACTACGAGAATCCCACATCGGAAATAAACATGGCCCTTGTCGGCAAGTACTGCGATCTCGAGGATTCATATGTAAGTCACGAGGAAGCGCTCAATCACTGCAGATCAGCTACAAAGACGAAGATCAATATAAGGTACATAGAATCAGAAGAACTGGAAAGCGAGCACGCGGCCGGAGAGCTCTTGGGCGACCTGGATGGTATCTTGATACCGGGTGGTTTCGGGACACGTGGTATAGAGGGTAAGATCAACGCGGTGAGATATGCCCGAGAGAATAAAGTGCCGATATTGAGCATATGCCTGGGATTCCAAGTCTCGGTGATAGAATTCGGGAGACGCGTTCTAGGATACGACGATGCAAACAGCTCAGAATTCGACCCAAAGACAAAGAATCCAGTGATCGATCTGCTTCCGATGCAGCGCGGTATCGACAAGATGGGCGGCACGATGAGGTTGGGTGCGGAAAAAGTCATGATCAAGGAGGGCACAAAAGCACACGACATCTACGGGGCCGCCGAGATCGAAGAAAGGCACAGACACAGGTATGAAGTCAATCTTGATTACAGGGAGGAATATGAAGAGAACGGCATGGTTTTCAGTGCCACTTCGGCCAACGGTCTGAGGATGGAGGTCTTAGAACTACCCGATCATCCCTTCTTCGTCGGCAGTCAATTCCACCCCGAGTTCCAGTCCAGACCCATGAAACCCGCACCATTATTCCTGGCATTCGTCAAAGCCATGTTGGAACAGAAAAAATAATATGAACAAAGGGATTCGGTGGTCTCATGAAGATCGATGTAGTGGACAACGGTGGACAGTGGACGCACAGGGAATGGAGGGTACTGAAGTACCTTGAGATCGACACAGCGATCATCCCGAATACAACTCCGGTAGAGGAGATCGAAGTGGACGGTTTGGTCCTATCCGGCGGTGCACCGCGGATAGCAGATGAGAGATTAAAGTTAGGTTGTACGGATGATTACGTAGATAAGCTTGAAGTCCCCATCTTGGGCATATGTGTTGGAGCACAGTACATAGCTAGATATTTTGGAGGAAAAGCCGGCGGGGCGGAATCACCGGAATACGGGAAAACAACGGTCATGGTCAAAGATCCAGATGACATTTTCATAGATATACCGAAGGAATTTATCGCGTGGGAATCACACAACGATGAGATCCAGGATCTCGGGGATGAACTTGTTCTTCTAGCCGATTCTGAAACATGCCCTGTTCAGGCGTTCAAACACAAGGAGAAGAAGATATACGGTCTGCAGTTCCATCCGGAAGTGGATCATACCGAGTACGGCGTAGAGATATTCAAGAATTTCATCGAGGTATGTAAAGAACCATAGATCAAAGCATCTTTTTAATAAAATATTCATGCACTCTGGCATCATCCGTCAACTCAGGGTGGAATACCAGTGCTAAACAGTTGTCCTGCTCAGCGGCGACTATAGTTTCATTGAATACACCTAGAACTCGGCAGTTCTCACCGCATTCTGTTATCGCCGGTGCACGTATAAAAACCGAATGAAAATCATCAGCGACTCCTTCGATGTCGAGCGACGCCTCGAAAGATCTTTTTTGCCTGCCGAATGCGTTCCTTTCGATGCTCATATCCATGAAAGACAGTAGCTTCGTATCTGATCTTTCCACCGCCTTATCACCTCTGCTTGCCAGAAGTACCGTTCCCGCACAGGTGCCCATTATCTGCATACCCTTTTCGTGTTTTTTGATAAGCGCATCCCTTATATCGAATAGGTCGAGGAGTCTAGAGATAGTGCTGCTCTCCCCTCCGGGGATTATCAAACCATCAACGTCGGAGAGTGCGCCGGAGTCTCTGATCTTCTGGATACTCCCATCACTAATATCCAGGTCATCGAATGCCTTTTCCAGAGCACGAACATGTTCTGAAACAGCTCCTTGAACGGCCAATACTCCGACCTTCATGATATTCACATATTGAGCGGTTAAATAAATGTAACTCCGAACGATACCTTTAAAACTACCCATTTATTATCGATTAACAATATCGGAGATATACTCAAAAAGCGGGACTCGAATCATATGTGTGGCATCGTAGGTGTGTTCGGAACATTGAAAGCGTCTTCTGAAATCTATAACGGACTTTTCGCGCTCCAGCATAGAGGACAAAATGGAGCAGGTATGTATGTAACAACCAACGGCGAGGGAAAACTCTACAAGGGTCCGGGACTGGTCGGAGAGGTCTTTAACGAAAGAGTTTTGGAGAAATTAGAGGGTGGGACCGGAATAGGTCACGTCAGATATCCTACAATCGGTTCTAGCATAGAAAAAGATGCACAGCCTTTCGTCGTGGATGAACCCTTGGAGATCGGGATGGTCCACAACGGAAATATTGTTAATTACAATCAGGTCCGAGACGATCTAATAACAGAGTTAGATTCGGGGTGCGACCTTGAATTGATCCTAAAGCTTTTCGCCTATGAGTTGGAGACTGAAGAAAGACTGAACGAGGACGCTTTATTCTCTTCAGTCGGAAGGTTGATGGACCAATTGAACGGCAGTTATTCGGTCATCACACTCATACCTGGTTACGGCATGCTTTTGTTTCGAGATCCTCATGCCATAAGACCATTTATCTTCGGCCAAAGAGTGACCTTGGACGGAATCAGTTTCGCAGCAGGTTCTGAAAACATAGTGATGGATATCCTCGGCTACGAGGTTGTTCGGGACATCAAAGGCGGAGAAGTCCTGCTGGTAAGAGAGGACAAGACGATAAGAACAGAGCAGGTAAGAGACGAAGATGATAGGCACTGCATGTTCGAATGGGTCTATTTCGCTAGGACCGATTCAACCATCGAGAACACAAATGTTTACGAAGCAAGACTCAGGCTGGGCAGAGAGTTGGCGAGAACTTTCAGATCAAAGGGTCATGAATTGGACGTTGTTATACCGGTCCCCGATACCGCCAGGACCTATGCCTTGGCCATCGCTGAGGAATTGAATGTTCCTTATAGAGAAGGGCTTCTGAGAAATAGGTACGTCGGTAGAACATTCATAATGCCTGACCAGATCTCTCGGGAGACCGGGGTAAGGACTAAACTGAACCCCATCATCGGGGAGGTAAAGGGTAAAAAAATTGCTCTGGTGGACGACAGTATCGTGAGAGGCACCACTTCGAAAAAGCTGATCGATCTGGTTAAAAAGGCAGGAGCAAAGGAGGTCCACATGATGATCGGATGCCCTCCTATCAAATCGCCGTGCTACTACGGTATCGACATGCCCACGAAGAAAGAATTGAGGGCAGCTAACAGTACGATCAAAAAGATCCAGAAAGATATCGGCTGTGACTCCCTAACCTACCAAACGATAAACGGACTTGTGCGTGGATTGAAAGTGAAGAAAGAAAACCTCTGCCTCGCTTGTTTGAACGAGGATTATCCAACACAGGTAAGGGAAGACATCCGTCAGTACTTCAGCGAGATGAGGAAGAAAGAAAGAGAAGCGGTCCAACAGAAAAGCAGCTGTTAGGCTTTTTTACTCGATCTGTAGATCAATTTTCCTTGATTATCGAATCAGTTCTTTTTGGACCTATAGAGATCATCTTGATAGGTACTCCGGTGTCCATACTTATGTAATCTAGATATCTCTTCAGTTCGATCGGTAGAGAGTCGAAGCCCTCTTCAGCTATCTTACTCCAGTCCTTTTCATCCCATCCTTCGAAACTTTCATAGACCGGCTTACACTCGTTTAGTTTTTCGATATCCGCTGGGAAATTATCTATGATTTCACCCTTACAATCGTAATGTGTGCAAACCTTGATCTCTTCCAGCCCCTCTAAAACATCCAGATTCGTGACCGCTAAACCCGTTAGCGAATTTATCCTAGCGGAGTACCTGACCATCACCAGGTCGAGCCAACCACATCGCCTAGGTCTGCCCGTCGTGGTCCCGTACTCATTACCCTTTTCTCTTATGTGGTCGCCGATCTCATCCTTCAGTTCAGCGGGGAAAGGCCCGGTTCCGACACGACTAGTGTAAGCCTTCATTATGCCGATAACCTCTTCTATGGAGGTCGGTCCTATACCGGTTCCTATGCAACTTCCACCTGCCACGGTGTGGGAAGACGTTCCGTAGGGATATACGCCGTGGTCTATATCGAGATGTGTGCCTTGGGCGCCTTCGAAAAGGATGGTTTTTTCCTCTCTAAGGGCTTCATCTAGTATTACCGATACGTCCATAACGTATCTTCTTAATTTTTCGCCGTAGCTTAGGTACTCTTTGTATATCTCATCGACGTTGAACTCTACATCCTCGCCAAGAGCTTTGAATATCTTATTTTTCATGGGTACGATCTTGGATAGCTTGTTTTTCAATGATTCTGGATTGTAAAGGTCGGCGACCCTTATACCGAATCGCGCTATCTTATCCGAATAGCAGGGTCCGATACCCTTTTTTGTGGTTCCAGCACTTAGATTCCCTTTCAACCTCTCCTCCACAACATCCATCACTTTATGATACGGCATTATCAGATTCGCTCTGTCCGAAAGGACCAAATTGTCCGTTTCAATGCCTTTTTCATCCAATCCTTGAATCTCATCCAAAAGAACCTGGGGATCAACGACCAGCCCGTTTCCGATAACGGCGGTTTTACCTTCTCTGAATATCCCGGAGGGGATAAGATGCAGTTTGTACTTTTCGTCCCCCAGGACGATCGTATGGCCAGCGTTGTTGCCTCCCTGGAAACGCACTATATAATCAGCGTCTTCAGCATAATAATCGGTCACTTTTCCCTTGCCTTCATCTCCCCACTGAGTTCCAACTATCACTACGGTTTTCATTTTATCGATTAAAAGAAAAATGAATTGTTATTTAAGGTTTACAATCTCTTTTTCCGCAACATTTATTACTAATTCTTTTTTAACTCAGCATGATTCTACATGAACAAATGGATGTACTATCTCGTGATCGTTGTCATGGTCGGCGCAATCGCAGGCGGATACGCAGTCAATAAATACTACCTGCAGGACGAAGAGAAGAAAGAAGTTTTAGAGGTAGAAGAAGGCGACACGGTAACGGTTCATTACACCGGCTGGTTGACCGATGAGAGGATATACGATAGTGAGAGGATATTCGACACATCGAGAGAAGAGATACCCGGCGAAACGACTATCACATTCCAAGAAAGAGCTCGCGGTGATCCGTTCAAATTCGCTGTTGGTGAAGGACAGGTGATCGAAGGCTGGGAAGAGAATGTGATCGGTATGAAGAAGGGACAGACCAAAATATTCACCATACCAGCCAAAAAAGCCTATGATACAAGGAACGAAGATCTAGTCTATGAGATCGATAAAGAGGAAACGATACCAGTTTATCATGAGATGACGATAAGCGATTTCACTATGGCCTATGAGATACAGCCCAGCGTGAGTATGGTGGTAGAAGATGTATTCTGGAGATGGAACACCACGGTCATCTCAGTGGAAGACGATATCGTAAACCTAAAGCATGAACCCGAAGTGGGTAAAATGTATAGAACATATAAACAAGATGGACCGGGTTGGAAATCAGAGGTGGTATCGGTAGATTCTACTGCCAACGATGGAGAAGGCGAGATCATAATCGAACACTATGTGGATAAACCTATCATTTTGAAATCTGAACATCTAGGTTGGCGTAAAGAGGTATATAGAAACATGCCTGAGCAACAGAGACAAGCAGATCAATCTGGCAGCGGACAAGGTGTAGTCGTAGATATCGGAGATACGATCAAGATAGATTTCAATGAAGAGGTAGCTGGAAAAGAACTCCGATTCAAGATATCTATAGTGAACATCCAAAAAGCGGAAGAATGATTTAAGCACCCGGGGATTTTTTCTATCCAACCAGCGGGTGGCGATCGGAAGCTGAGCTTCCACAGGAATGGAATTCCTGTTCTCGCCGATTGAAAATTGGCGATCCAAAACACCCTC
>CAZHUM010000068.1:0-9640 GCA_964535805.1 uncultured Thermoplasmata archaeon | reverse complement strand
GAGCTCGTTATATTTTCGAAGATAATTGATGAGCTAGCGAAAGATCCGTCAGGATTTTTGGCGGAGCTCGTTCAACTTGTTTGAACGGGTAGTTAGATTCCTCCGACCCGTTTATAATCGATAGATAAAAGAACAAAAATTATTTTTGCTACTTGTAATTACCAATCCTGATATGGAAATTCCGGAGATGCGAGAGATAGCAATCGAGATGCTCATGGCAGGTGTAAAAGGAGCCGACCCAGAAAAACTAGTCCAGGCAAGCATATCCATCGAAGAGAACGCTTTAAAAATCAAAGATGAGAGTTTCGATTTGGATTCTTACGATAAAATCCTTCTTTTTGGCATAGGAAAGTCTGCAGTACCGATGGCAAAGCCCTTTTCGAAGCTCAGGATAGACGATGGCCTCATCATCACAAATAAGAAACACATGGATTCTGGAGCTCTGAAGGTGGATGTGAAATCCGGTACACACCCACTCCCTTCAGAAGATAATATCAAACATTCTAAAGAGATATACGATAAGGTCATCTCGGCAGAGAACAGTCTCATCATCTTCTTGGTATCAGGCGGAGGTTCATCTCTCTACACATTACCCGACGATGATATCACACTCGAAGAACTCGTAGATCTGAACGAGATGATGTTGGAAAGCGGAGCTAATATCAGTGAGATCAACACCGTGAGAAAACATTTATCCAAGGTGAAAGGAGGGAGAACAGCTGGCTTATGCAGTGATGGAAATCAAGTGGTTTCCTTAATAATATCCGACGTGGTAGGAGACGTGCTGACCGATGTGGCATCCGGCCCTACTGTTGCAGACCCATCGACATATGGAGAAGCTGTCGAGATCATAAAGAGATATGGATTGTGGGATAAAGTGTCGGAATCCATAAGGGTTCATCTATCCATGGGCAAGAGCGGTGAGATAGAAGAGACCCCGAAGAGCGTGGAGGCGAAAAACTTCCTCATAGGCAGTAATATGATCGCACTCCAGAATGTCAAATCCGTAGCCGAGAGTAAAGAACTCACCAACTGGCTATTGACATCGGAAAATCAAGGCATAGCAACCGAGGTGGCAAAACCGATGGCGAGTATAGCCGTAGAGATACAGAAGAGCGGCAACCCGATAAAAACACCGGCAGCACTGATCATCGGTGGTGAGATGACGGTTGAGATGAAAAAGAAGTGGGATAAAGAGTTGAAAGGTGGACCGAACAGAGAATTCGTACTCAGCTTTGCCCAGGAGATAAGAGGTAGAGATATAGTTGTAGCCAGCATAGACACAGACGGTGTGGACGGTGTAGGAAAATCGGGAGCGATAGCCGACGGGATGACCATATATCGTTCTTCACTGAACGCAGAGAAAGCACTTAACGAGCACCAAACAGAAAGATTCTTCGACGAGTTAGATGATTCTATAGAGTTCGAAAGTAATACGAATGTCAACGATATTTCTGTTGTGATAGTATCATAAACCACTTTCACTCTACTCACCCTATCTTAGACTTATATACCGTGATTATGATGTTTTTACATGGAGATAGATTGCCCTAACTGTGGAGAAGAACTTCAACCGAGGGAAGGATGCTGGCTTTGTCCAAGCTGCGGTCATTCATGCTGTAGGTAACACAGATCATTTATCTTTAGCTTCACGCTTTTTTTCGTACTGAGCTATGGATATACCGATTATTATTATGATACCGAAAAGGGCGGTTTTTAATCCCATGCTTTCACCGAGGAAGATGTGAGAAAAGCCGGTCCCGAATAGAGGGATAAGGTACGTGAATAGTATCTGTTTGGAGAGTTGGTTTTTCCTCAAGACCACATACCATAAGAAAAGGGCTATACCGGTACATATAATCCCTAGATAAGCCATCAGTGTCCAGCTGAAAATAGATACGGAAGTTAGATTATGAATATTCTCGGTCAGGAGTGCCGTGGGCAAGAAGAACATAGATGACAAGATCAGAGCCAGGGTTATGACCTTTTCAGGCTCGTGTTTATTCAATGCTTGCTTGGTTATAACTCCCGATATGGCGTAGAAAACCGCACTGGCTAGAAGAAGTATGTTTCCGGTAAAATCAGTACCGCTCAGAACGACTCCTCCTCTAGTGACCAACAAGATCGTACCGCTGAGGGCTATCGCAGCTCCCAAGGCCTTTTTCAATCCGATGTACTCTTTTAAGATAAGAGCGGATAAAAACAACCCAAATATGGGTGCTGTAGCTTGTATAATCGAGCTGAGTGATGCCGCGGTTTCAGGTGCCATCATGTTCATACCAACGTTCTGGGCTGCTAGCGGAAGGAAGAATTGAAAGAGTGCGATAGCGATGAAAGGATAAGGGTCTTCTTTCAACGATCTCAACACGTACTTGGTACCGAGCCTTTTGAAAACGACTATAGAGAACGGTACGGCACCGAAAAGAGTTCGCATCAGGCCCAGGGTGATAGGGTCCACCTCCTCTAGTGCCAGTTTGATAACCGGGAAAGAAAGACCCCAGAGCACCATAGAGAAGACGAGAACAGTGATGTATTTAGAACTCAGTGGTTCTACAGGTTTTGTTTTATCAACATCTTTCACTTTAAAGTCACACTCTCTTCTCTGAATCATGTTTATTTTCTAAAATAAATAGTGATTCCAAGATATCGTCCATAAGCCATGGCGGTTGTTGATTGAAGGCCCTTATAAGGGTCATCATCGATCTTTCGCCCCCGATCTCAGCGATTGATTTTACCGCGTATTTTCTCACCCATCTATTATCGTCATCTAGAACGTCGATCAGGTTTTCTAAAGCATCTATATCACCGATCTTACCCAGGGCCTTTACCGCCTCCCCCCTCACCTGTAAGTCTTCGTCCTTCAATAAAGTTATGAGGTCTGCAGTGGCCATATCGTCACCTATACAGCCCAGGGCCCATGCCGCACACTGTCTTAACTGTCTGTCATCACAGTAAAGTAAACGTATCAGATCGGTAACTGGTGATTCGTCACCGATCTTACCCAGTGCTATAACAGCTTCTTTCCTGACCTGTTGAGATGGATCCGATAACAATGCCCTCAGGTATTTAACGGCGATGTCCTCACCGAGAACACCCAGGGCATAAGCGGCGTCCTTTCTCACACCTGGATCATGATAATTCAGAGCACGGAGCAGCTCGAAAACCGCCCTTCGATCACCGAGTTTACCCAAAGCCTCAGCGGCCTCCTTCCTCATATCATCCTTCTCGTCATAGAGCCCCTCGATGAGTCCCTCGATATGATCTGTGCAGCATATCTCACCAAGTGCCCAGATTGCCGACTTTCTTATTATGTATTCCTCCTGGATGAGAAGTTCGTTTAAAACGGCTCCCGCTCTTTTATCACCTATAATTCCCAGAGCCCAAATCAGCATCCCCTTGAATATTCGGTCACTACTCCTTCGGAGAGCTTCGATCAGGTCCGGCACTGCTGTATCAGAACCGATCTCTCCAAGTGATTTAACCGCTGCTCTTCTAACCGTGTCGTCCATATCCTTAAGACAGTTGACCAGATCTGGAACAGCATCTTCAGATTCGATCAAACCCAGAGACCTAGCAGCAGCTTGTCTAACAACGGCCCTTTCGTCTTCCAAAGCATCGATAAGATGTTCTGCGGACCCAGCTGTTTTGATCCTGCCAAGTGCTTCTGCAGCGTTCTTTCTAACATCCACATCGGGTTTTTCCAACCAAGATTTGATCTCTTCCAAGGACATCTCGGGATCCAATTCAGAACACGCCCATGCTGCTGCTAATCGCACCTCTTTAGATGGGTCGTGTACGGCTAGATTGATCAGGTCACGTATGACCGATTTATCGCCGAGATAGCCGAGTGCCTTTATCGAACTGATCCTTATGCTTTCATCTACGTCGTAAAGTGCGAGGTGTTTAAGGTTGGATGCGTCTTCTGCACTTCCAATCTCACCCAGGGCCCAGATAGCATTACCTCTGATCAAGGTGTACTCGCTGTTCCGAGCGATCTCTCTTAGAATATCAGCGCTTCTTTCATCTTTTAATATACCTAGTGTCTTGATAGCGAACTTCTTGGATTCGTAGTCCCCATTTTTCGCAGTGGATATCAGCTTCTCGACGTTCAATTTTTCCAAAAAGTCCGAATCTGACATATGAGAAATCTTTAAATCATCATCGTTAATAAGCTTTATCGATTGGCACAAAAACCATTCATAAAAACCGTGTTTCTCGGTGTGTTAATATGATACTATCCGATGCCCAAATAACTAAGATGATGGACGACAAAACGCTGGTGATCGAGGACTACAGAGAGAAGAATCTTACGCCAAACGGCTATGATCTGACCATAGACGAGATCTCCGTCGAGGGAAGGAGACCGGAAAGCGAGGGATTAGCCGTTATACCGGGCAGCACCTGGTTCGCCGTTTCTACTAAGGAGTATGTTAAATTTCCACCGGACGTAGCGGGAGAGCTCTGGATAAGAACGACCTGGGCGAGGAAAGGCGTGCTGGCATCCTTCGGTATGATAGACGCCGGTTTCGAGGGAAACCTGACCCTGAGTGCCTTCAACTCGCATAAAGAGATCGAGGTGCCCATAGGCGAGACCTTCGCTCAGATGGTGCTGCACCGCTTGGACGGTTCCAGTGAGAAGCCCTACGCCGAGAGATCGGGTAACTATCAAGGACAGAGGGGAGTAAATCTATAACGTGTAGATAGGGAGAATTTTAAAGTATATCTTGTCAATCACCCTTCGATGACAGTAACTGTAGATGGAGAGAATTTGAGTATTTTAGACGTACACCGTACCGCAAGATTGGACGAGGAGGTCGAGCTCTCCGATGAATGTTTGGTAAAAATAGAGCACTCTCGGGGTATAGTAGAGAAGGCCCAGGAGGGCGATGAAAGCGTATACGGTATCAACACGGGATTCGGTGAACTCTCAAACGTCAAGATAGACAGAGAAAAGACAGAAGAACTCCAGAGGAACCTGATCATGAGCCATGCGAGCGGAGTGGGCGACCCACTGGATAGAGACGTGGTAAGAGGGACCATGCTTCTTAGAGCTAACACTCTGTCCAAGGGGTACAGCGGAGTGAGACCAATAGTCATCGAGACTCTTATCGAGATGTTGAACAAGAAGGTCCACCCCGTGATCCCCAGCAAGGGCAGCGTTGGTGCTTCCGGAGACTTAGCCCCCCTGGCACACATGTCTTTGGTTCTGATAGGTGCGGGCGAGGCCAAATACCAGGGAGAACTGCTGCCCGGCAAAGAGGCCATGGAGAAAGCCGGTATAGAAACATTGAAACTCAAGGCAAAGGAAGGCCTAGCTCTTCTCAACGGTACCCAGGTGATGACGGCCATCGGAGCCCTAGCGATACGAGATGCTAGGCAGCTTCTCAAAGCCGCACAGATCGCCAGCGCTATGAGTTTGGAAGCACTTAAGGGTACATCGACCGCATTCGACGAGAGGATACACCGTGTAAGACCCCATCCGGGTCAGATAGCGTGTGCCAAGAATCTTAGACTGCTCACCAAAGACAGCGATATAATCGAATCACACAAAGACTGCAAGAAGGTCCAGGATCCGTACACCCTGAGATGCATGCCCCAGGTTTACGGTGTTGCCAGGGACACCATGAATTACGTGGAGAAAGTGATCAGTATCGAGATGAACTCAGCAAACGATAACCCACTGGTATTCCCGAACGGTGACATAATATCTGGAGGTAATTTCCACGGTCAACCTGTTGCACTAGCAATGGACTTTTTCGGCGCATCGGTGGCCGAGATCGGGAATATATCCGAGAGAACAACGGATAAACTGATGTTCGAACACGAAAGTGGTCTCCCGCCGTTTCTAACAAAAGACCCAGGCCTGAACTCCGGTTTCATGATAGCACAATACACCGCAGCCTCATTAGTATCCGAGAACAAGGTCTTAGCTCATCCCTCAAGCGTTGATTCGATTCCTACATCGGCCGGGCAGGAGGACCACGTTAGCATGGGGACCACAGCCGCCAGACATGCTAGAGAGATACTCAACAACGTTGAGTACGTCGTGGCTATAGAGCTCCTAGCGGCAGCCCAAGGTCTAGAGTATCAAGATTTTGAGCCCGGCAGGGGTGTGAAAGCCGCTTACGAGGTAATAAGAGCCAAGATACCACCGCTGGAGATCGATAGACCATTGGCTCCGGATATCAACATCGTAAAAGATATGATAGTGAACGGTGGATTGGTCAGGGAAGTAGAAAAGGTCATCGGAGAGATGCTCTGATAAAAATATATATTCAATCAGTTAATAGAGAGATACCATGTCAGAGGATTTGAGTCATCTGGAAAAGAAAGTGCTCGTCGCTCTCGGAGAGATAGGTGGAGGAGGGAGTCCAAAAGAGATCCAGAGCAACGGAGACTTTGACCAGATGGTCCAAGTGATGAACGCCGTCTCGTGGCTCAATTCCAAGACCCTGGTGGAAGTAGAGGAGGAAGTCACAAAATACTACTCACTGGCTAAGAAGAGCATGGCCAAGAAAGATCTGCCTGAAAGAACTGCTCTAAAGTACATCGACAAGGTGGGCGGAAGATGTACAATATCCGAGATGCAGGAAGAGAGCGGCCTCGACAAGAAAAAGACCGGGATCGCTCTAGGGTGGCTAAAGGACAAAGGATGGGCGGATATGTGCAGGGAAGGCGGAGATACCTATCTGGTGCTCACAAAGAAGGGAAGGAAGGCACTGAAGGAAAAGGGAAAAGACGAGGAATTGATACTCAGACTCGCCAAAGAGGGAGAATTGTCTGAAAAAGATGTTGACGAATACACGGTAAAAAAACTGCTGTCCAGAAAAGAGATACTTAACGAGAGACAGCTCGTATCTCGAACAGTCAAGCTGACGGATAAAGGTAAAAAGATCGTTGACCAAGGGATCGAGATCAGACCGCAGATATCTCAGCTGACCCCTGATATAATCAGGACGGGAGCCTGGAAGGAAGCCGAGATCAGACCTTATGATATTCACGCCTTCGCCCCCACCAAATACGGCGGGAAGAAACATCCTGTAAGGAGAGAGATCGAGAAAGTCAGGAGGGTCTTTTTGGACATGGGATTCACCGAGATGAAGCACGATTTCGTTCAGCCGACCTTCTGGAACATGGACGCCCTTTTCATACCCCAGGACCATCCCGCGAGGGATCTGCAGGATACGTTCTACATGAAATATCCCGAGAAGATCGAGATCGATGGAGAGGTAGTCGAGAAAATCAAAAGCATGCACGAAGACGGTGGAGACAGCAGGTCCAAGGGATGGAGGTACAGATGGAGCAGAGAGGAAGCCCAGAGAGCCGTTCTTAGAACACATACCACGGTCAGTTCGATAAAGTACTTGTCAGAGAATACGGAACCACCGGTGAAAGCCTTCTCACTTGATTGGAACTTCAGGAGCGAGTCCACGGATGCTACTCACCTTTCTCAGTTCATCCAGATCGAGGGGATAGTCATGGAGAAGGGAGCAAATCTGAACATGCTGATCGGTCTGATGAAAGAGTTCTACAGGAAGATGGGATTCGATGACGTGAAAGTTAAACCTTCCTACTTCCCGTTCACCGAACCCAGCTTGGAAGTCTTCGCCAAATTCAAAGACGATTACCTTGAGATGGGAGGTGCGGGTATATTCAGAGAAGAGGTCACCAAGCCCCACGGGATCGACCATCCGGTTCTCGCATGGGGTCTCGGCCTGGAAAGGATGGTGATGCTCAGACTGGGTATAGACGATATCCGAGAGTGCTACTCCAACGACCTGACGGCGCTGGAAGAGTATTCGCTTCTATAGTGAGTCGCTTTTTCTATTCAAATATTCTTTTAATAGTGGGTCTACCAGCTTGTATCCTTCCTCGGTTTTTCTTACAAACCCCTTCCTACTCAAAGACTGTAGTGCGGCATAGATGTTCTGTTTAGCATCGTCAAAATATGAATATACTGAACCGTGTTCAGAGGAGGAAAGGAAAAGACATATCTTCAACTGTAGGATCGAATCACTTTTGATAGAACCCCAGATGTCGTCCAAATAAGTTCGCTGCTGTTCTAAAACCTGCTCGAATGCCCTATCTACATCCCCATGTTTAACTGTCTTTCCATCTTTTACATCTAGATAGAGCACCTGGCAAAGATATTGAGTATAGTATGGATGCCCGTTGGTTTTTTCTAATATCTCATCGATCTCTTCCGAAGGTATATCGATGCCGACTCCATTGAAAGTTTCATCGATATAATCTTTGAAAGGTGATATGGGTACAGTGTCTAGTTCGATCACACGGCAGAATCCATAGAACGCTCCCTTTTTATCTATAAACATCTCGTTCATAAGGCTTTCCTGGCTGCCTGAGAAAAGGTAAACGGTTTTTTCCTGCATCTGAAATTTTGCTCTCATCTTCTTTATAAGGTCACCGTTCATCTTCAAAAGGTCACCCATCTCGTCATAAATGAAACACATCTTTTTTCCTTGTTTATCTGCAAAGTTCTCCGGAAAATCTAAACTCTCATCCAGCAGTGCGTCTTTATCCAAATTCTTATCAGAAAAACTCAATATTATCTCCATCCCATCACTTGTAACCTTCTTCAACTCGATCTTCTCTCGGAGAGCTTTGATCCCCCGTTTGGCTGCATCTAAAACACCATCCATCGAAATCGATTTGTTTCTCAAAGTGGTCCGCACAATCTTCTCAGCGAGTTTTTCTTTCGAGGGTATATCAAAGATATCAACTCTTCCTACGTACCAATCCACCTTATCGATCCTCCTCTGCACCTCTAGCAAAACTGACGTTTTTCCATATCTTCTCGGTCCAACCATCATCACACTTTGATTGTTCTCAACGAGTGACAGGATATCCCGTATCACGTCCTCTCTGCCCACGAGGTGCTCACCTTTTACTGGCCTTCCGAAGGGAAATATATTTTCCATATGTGTAGATAGTGTCTTACCACATTTAAACTTTACTACAGATACAATTTACTATAATAACCACAAACATAATTTACAACATGTGTTCTTTACCAACTATAACTAGAGAAAAGAGAGGACACTTTCTAAGAAGATTCAACCATTTCTTTTAAGGAATCAAGGGATATCTCGTCCTTGACCAGCAGACCTCTTTTCTTCATCATCTTTAAGAACTTTTTCTTCTCTTCGATCCTCGTTTTATAGAAATTCTCAGCCATCAAACTACCATCTGTTTTATACACGATGTACAAGGTCCTGGGAAGTCCTTCGACGTTGTAGTACACCTTTTTTATCTTCTGGATCGGTATCCTCATTATCTCCCTTTTGATGGCGTCGTTGTATTTCACGATGTGGTCGTCCTCTATCACTAGATCGTCCATGAGTGCATGGTACTGTGCCATCTCTTTCATCAGTTTGTAGGTCGTGTACACGATGTACACCCCTGCGATTATATAATAGAAAATAGTGTGTGAAGGTTGACTTAGATACACCCATATGATGAATCCGATTATGATGATCAGCCCAGCTATGTTGCCGTACATACTGTACTTCCTGCGCTTTTTCTCCATCTTCAGGTCTTCTTCGTAGTCTGGGTCTATGTCGTCCATCGTGCCTTTTACTAGGAGAAGGACATATATGTTTTTCTACTGAAACTATTAAAG
>CAZHUM010000067.1:0-9641 GCA_964535805.1 uncultured Thermoplasmata archaeon | reverse complement strand
CCCCATATTCTTCAAAAAAGAGATGAAATACTTTTTCCTGATCTGGCAGTTCCAGCTCTTCTTACTAATTTTTCTATCACTTTATTATAGACCCTTGTCCACACTGAATATAAACAATGTAGCTGATACAGCACTTTATACATTGTTTTTTCTCCTTATTTTGATAGAGGTCTTAATTTGCAGTTATATATTATTTGGAGAGTTGATTATCAAAAAACTATTACTTGGTTTATCCACTACGACAACTTTGGTTGTCTTTCTGATCGTGATTTTTATAATAAGTGAAGGTGCTCCGGCGTTCCAAGAAACTCATCCAGTGGATTTTATAACCGGTAACGATTGGGACCCATTTTATTCTAGAGGGTCTTCGGTTCATGCCGATTTCAATACTGTTGCAAAATCCTATGATTTCGATATCTTCATGGGTGACGAAAAAATATATTTCACCTATTCCGATCAAAAGAATGTCTCGATATGGATCACGAATACGGGTGGAGCTACGGATGAATTGTTTTTTACAATCGATCACGAAGGGTTATTGAACCATACACTGAATGATAACAGTGCATTATTGGATCCTGGCGAATCTAAAGAACTAATTATGTGTCTAAATGTACCATATGAAGGTGAATATGATATCACTGTACATGGATACTCAAATAACAGTGATGTACAAAGGAGCAAACAATTCACCGCTGTTAGATCTGATCATGGTGTTGATTTTAGTCCGGATATACAGTATCTTAGGGGTGATGAGACGAACTCCGGATATGTTTACAGCAATATCGACATCGCTAATCCGGGGCTCGATGAAAACGATTTCATCATATCAGTAGATAACATGGAGGATTTTAGACCATCCATAACATCTGATAGGATCGATTGGAACCACACTTCTGGAACAGGTACGGTAACTTTGGATGCCAATGAAACTATCACGGCTAAATTCACACCTAGATTGATCAATAATATTTTAGGTGAACACACAATCAACGCAACCATCAGGTCTGTTTCCAATCCTGGAATTTCTGATAGAGCATCACTGGTTTTTACACATGTTTTTGAGGAACTGATGATCGTCGATAAAACACAAGAGTCCATCACACCAATGGATACAGCGAATTATACCATCATAACCTCAGGCAACGGGACTAACGTAGATGTGATCATAGAAGATGTTCCCGAAGGGTGGGAAGTCCGATTGATGTATAAAGGAAAGGATGTTTTAGATAACGAGGGAAAAACGACTCTAGGAGAGAACATCACCGGAAAGGTCGTACTGAATCTGCTTGTGAGTGGAGAAGAGCTTCAAGAGGGAGATTCCTCGAAAATACGATTTACACTTAAAAAGGGCGCGAGTGAACCAATATTCGGCATCCTGCCTTTCATACTTGGAACGATCATCACTTCAGCTATAGCCGTTGCGATAGCAGCACCTTTAGGGGTTGGATGTGCCATCTATCTATCTGAATATTCACCTCCATCCATCAAAAAATTCTTGAGACCGTTATTTGAACTATTGGCAGGCATCCCCTCCGTAATATACGGACTCTGGGGGTTCTTAACTTTAGGTCCGCTGTTAGGGAAACGCATCTATCCTCATTTCGGTGTTGAACCCGGGATCGGTAGGAACATGATGACCGCTTCCCTCGTTCTCAGTATAATGATCTTACCGATAATAATAGCACTCTCAGCAGATGCGATCTCATCGGTCAGAAAGGAGTTGAGAGACGCATCCTTTTCCATGGGAACGACCAGGTGGCAGACCATCAAAAGTGTTATTTTACCTTGTGCAAAATCCGGCATAATATCATCTATAATCCTTGGAACTGGTCGAGCGATCGGGGAGACCATGGCGGTTGTCATGATAATGGGTTCCTCAAGCAACATACCGCAATCTGTTTTCGATCCGGTAGGAACCATGACATCCGTTATCGCAGTCACATTTGGATGGAGTTTTTCTTACGATAAAACCAGACACGCTATCTTCGCCATAGCTACGATCCTCTTTTTCATGGTCTTCGCGTTGAATATCATAGTATACAAGATGCAGCACAGGAAGAAAAAAGAGAAAGGATCAAGAATAAGTAATCTTATAATGAAAGTAACTGACAAGGTAAAAAACAGCCTTCCTTCGAATAGTAAAGAAAACAATTTGATCGTTAACGAAAGTGACATCAGACATGATAAGTTGAACGATTTAAAATCAAAATTCAAAATACCCACGCTGGCGGTAAAAAGGGAAAAACACGTAAAATACCTTCTCGTAGCAGGTTCTGCATTGGTGACGATAGTATTATTCTTTATAATCGGGGATATAATCTATAGAGGAGGCACAAACATACAGTTAAACTTCTTCTTCGAAAGGGAATATATGGGAGGAAAGGGCGGAGGGTTCGTCAATGCGATAACAGGATCTCTATCACTAGTAGCCATAGCTTTAGGTGTAGCGACTCCCCTGTCGGTGGGGTCCGCTTTGTACGTACAGGAGTATGCTAAGGAAAACAACATAATCAAAAGGATCGTTTTGTTCACATCTGATACTCTGGCTAGTACGCCATCTATCGTTTTTGGTGCATTCGGTTTCATGTTTTTCGTACTCTATCTCGAATTCGGTTTCTCCATGATCGCTGGTGGTTTCACTTTGGGATTTATGATAATACCGATACTTCTACGTAGTTCTATAGAAGCATTAAAGAGTGTTCCTCAAAGTTACAGAAACGCCTCTTTAGCTTTAGGCGCTACCAAATGGCAGACCATAAAAAAAGTAGTGATACCTCCATCGTTACCATCTATAAGCAGTGGGTTAATAATCTCCGTGGGAAGGGCGATCGGTGAAACCGCTGCGATATTATTAACTGCAGGATATGCATCACACGTCGCCACCTCTATCATGCACCAAACAGCTTCAATGCCCAACATGATATACCAATATTACAGTATTAGTGGAAGATGGCCTACTTTAGCTGCAAAGGTTTACTCCTCTGCCATGGTCTTGATAATCATGGTTCTGGTACTGAACGGTGTTTCTAAATTGATCAGATACAAATACTCTGATATGCTAGAAAATAATTGATATCGCATCCTTTCAAAATTCGATACGAGAGTTGATACACTGAAATTTTTTTAATATATCGTGTTAATTTTTTATTTTGTGATATGATGAAAAGAAAAAATAAAACAGGGTGTAACGGTAATTCAGCAGTAATATCAATATTGATGTTGACCTTGCTAGCTACTACATCTAGTGCGGGATTTCTACTTTGGGAGAAGAATTGGCAGGATGAGACTATGAACGACTACGGAGCCAAGATGGATAATTCGAATGAGATGTTTAACGAAACCTTCGAAGAAGTCATGAATTCTACCGAAAGTTCTGAAGATATCTGCGATTATGGACATATAGATAATGCGACCTATGAAGAAGATTCCTAATCTTCACTTATTAAAATCAAGTGGTCTATTGTAGTCTCAGCGATATCTTTGGAATACGAAAGTATCCTGAATAAACTGTCCACGATATATGCTACAGCAACCAATATCTGCGGATCATCAACGTAACTTGCTATTGTGTGCTTCATCTGATAAATCTCTTCCTCGACCACCTTGGAATTTTCCAACACGTTATCAGCGAGTTCAAATTTGCTGCGGTAAAGTCCATTTATGGCATCGTTCAAAAGTTCGATTACCTTATCTCCTAAGGAGATTATTTCATCTGCAATAGGTATCTGTTCTTTACCGATAAGATTCTTTGTATTGTGTGCTATCTTGGTCGTGTGATCAGCTATCCTTTCAATAGAATTGGAAGCCAAAAGAAAACCCAGTGCTTCTTTCGGGGTCAGTCCCATCTTCTCAGCGAAGTAAACGTCGTCCAGCAGCTTGTTGTACTGCTTACATATCATCCAGTGAAGTTTATCCACCTCTTCGTCCTTGTTTATGACGTCCTGTAAAAGGTCTTCATCACCTGTTTCAAAGGATTTCATAGCATCCCTGTACATGGTATAGGAGATAGAATACATACGTTTCACGCCCTTCATCAACGAAAAATCACTGGAATCTAAAAAATCTTTCATCCGAATGGATCTATTATCCTCGTTAATTATCTCGAGTCCGATAATATTTTCACGCATATGACGGATCTCTTTCATCATACTGTTGGTGAACTTACCTTTGGGTTTGATCTCTATTATATCAAAACCACCTAGATAAGCTCCTATCAACCTCCGAGTCAATTTATCTACACTCTCGTCTTCCATCTTTATAGTGTATTCTCTATCTCTTGATTGTTTATTTTTCTCTAAGATGGGGTTTAACAGCATTGTGCCGTCAGATAAGGGGATCACACCGATGCTGTCTCCAACGTTGATTCCTATTTTTTTTACCCACGGTTTAGGTAGTGAAACGATAAAGGTTGATTTGCCAGTCTTTTGTACTTTTCTTGTCTGCATTGAAACCAATTAAAAAAAATGTACATCATATTTAATATCTTTCGACATAGATATATATCGTATATTTATACCTATATATATCTATTTTTTATCAAATAAGGAAATATTATTATTTAACCGAACTTGCCAAGGAGATATCTTTTAGTAAGTTCCTCTTCGGGTTCATCGAAAAGTCGTTCTGTTTTATCGTATTCGATCAACTTACCAAGATATAAGAACGCTGTCATATCACTCACCCTGAGTGCCTGCTGCATGTTGTGTGTGACTATAACAACGGTGTAATCTTTCTTTAAGCCTTCAATTAAATCTTCGATCTTTTTTGTTGCTATTGGATCTAAAGCGGAACATGGTTCGTCCATCAGGATTATCTCTGGCTGCATAGATATCGCTCTAGCTATGCACAATCTCTGTTGTTGACCCCCTGAAAGATCTTCAGCGTTCGTGTCCAATCTATCTTCAACCTCATCAAGTAAACCAGCTTTCTCGAGGGATGTGATGGCCATCTCATCCAATAATTTCTTATCCTTTACTCCGGCCCTCTTACATCCGTAAACTATGTTGTCGTAGATAGAGAAGGGAAACGGATTAGGTTTCTGAAAAATCATACCCGCTTTCCGTCTGAGGTTTATCAAACCTATCTCATCCATATCTTTTCTGTATATATCCTCATCATCTATTTTTATACAACCTCTCGCTTTGAATGAATCTATGAAATCATTCATACGGTTTATACATCGGACTAAAGTGGATTTACCACACCCGGATGGTCCAATCAGAGAAGTTACACTTCTATCTGGTATGTCCATGGAGATATCCTGCAATGCCTTTACTTTTCCGTACCAGATCGAAAAATTTGTTATTTTTATTTTATAGCTGTTTTCTTCCTTCATATTTATCTCCAGAAACTATGATATGAACCACATATACAAAACTTATAACAATTATGAAAATAGATTATATTGCACTATATAGAGTAAAAATTGATAGTGGGGCCACCGAAATTTGAATTCGGGTTCCTAGCTCCCCGAGCTAGAAGGATGGACCAAGCTACCCCATGGCCCCGATAAGAAAGTAAAGAAATGGGTTTTGGTCAATCCACTTTAATGCTTCATGACTTCGTCTATCAAGTCCGTGTGGGCGACGATCATCCTTCTGCAGCAGTACCTATCGATACCTAGATCGTCCAGTACCTCAGCAGGATCTTCACCTCTATCCACTCTGTCCTTGTAGACCTCGTAAACGTTGGCTATTACCTTCCCGCAGCTGAAACATCTTATGGGTATTATCATGTTTCATATCACCTGTATGATTTCTGCCTCTTCTTTCGAGCTCCTCGTCCCAGGGGCTGCTTGGGCAGTTTTCTTCTCGGATCGGATACCAACAGGCTTCTATCGTACTCTTTGAACATCTCTTCGAGTTCGGTGTCATCGTAGTAATCTACGAAGCACAGTGCGATGGCCGTCCTGGCGGCTCCCGCCTGACCCATGACCCCGCCTCCGTTGACGTTTACGTCTACATCCACCTTGCCGGCTTTATCGCCAACGAGTTGTATGGGCTCGGTCATCTTCAGCCTCGCCATCTCCGGACGATAGACTTCCAAAGGAACACTGTTGATCCTGATCCTACCCTTTCCCTTTGTAATAGTCGCCTTGGCTATGGCTGTCTTTCTCTTACCCGTTCGAGTAATGGTATCTTTTTTTGCCATGATATTACCTCTAGAACTTCGCTCCTAAGTAGTTTGATACGTCGGCCAATGTTATCCCTACTTCACCCTCGGAAGTTTTCACATCCGGGTCCAGGATATCTTGACCTTTCACTTCTTCTGGCGTACCTACATACACACGGAGTCTTTTAAATGCTTTTCGACCCCTCGGCCTTTGGTAAGGCAGCATGCCTCTGATCGTCCTCTTGAATATCCTGTCGGGCCTCCTGGGATAGTAGGGTCCGTTCATCTGTTTTCCACGTTCCCTCCTCTTCCTGTACTTCTGTAGGATGAAATCCTTCTTTCCTGTCAGGAATATCTTCTCGGCGTTCACCACGCGGACTTCTTCTCCATCCAGCAGGTCCTGTGCAATCTTGGCCGCCAACCGTCCCATTATCTTGTCGTGTCCATCATAAACCTTCACTTGATCACCCCATTATCCTGATCCCACTGCCCTTGGGATTCTTTTCAGCCAGCTCTCTTATGGACAGGTACTTTCCACCGGCCTCTTCGATCGTTTCTTTTGCGCTCTTGCTTATGTTGAATGAACCCACCGTTACCTTCTTCGTGAGGTACCCTGATCCAAGTACCTTGCCGGGGACGACCAACATTTCGCCGTCTCCAGCGTATCTCTGGATGGTAGAAAGGTTTACTTCTGCCCAGTTTTTCGAGGACTTTTCAAGCCTTTCCGCCACGTCTCGCCAGATGGGTGCGTCTTTCTCTCTCGCCTGTTTTTTTAAATCCTTGACCAGGCGAATTATATTCGGATTTGTTTTGTTCTTCAATGACATATCTGACTCCTCCGACATGTTTTTTTTTGAGATTATATAATATCTCAATCTATCGCGGAAGTGTCGCTCCCACGTAGCAGCGGGTTTATAAATGTTACTCTTCCTCTATCCCCATCTCACCGTCGTCGTGCTGGGGATACAGAGGGTGATCGGCGGTCCTCTACGACTTTACATACCTGTGTTTTGGTACTAATAAGTTACATTATTGTTAATTTACGGGCAGCAAAGCACATATATACTACGACGTTATAAGTATCATGGATGAACAGATTGACCATGGTGAAAAAGTTGGAATCTTCAAGATTAGCCATATTCACTCCTAATCAGATATCCACTTTATTGGATAAAAGTATCGAAAGCACCAGGGTTTTATTGAGTAGATTAGCAAAAAAGGGGATTTTGTCACGGGTCAAAAGAGGACATTATTGTTTACCCTCGACGCCGGTGCTCAGTGCCGCCTCTAACCTTTATTCACCCTCGTATGTATCACTATGGGCAGCCTATGATCATTACGGAACAACGACCCAATCCCCTCGTATAATAGACGTGATCAATACATTTAAATCTGGAAAGATAGGATTATCATTGGAATCGGGAGATTACGAACTGCGTTTCATCAAAACGGACGAATCTCTCATTTATGGTATAGAAAAAGTGTTATTGGAGGGCAAGACGGCTTTCATCGCTGAAAAAGAAAAATCCGTTGTAGATGGTTTGCTTTTCAATGAATATGTACCATTGGGTGAAGTCATCGAAGTTATAAGAGACGGGGTCGACATCGAGAAAGCCATAAGATATGCAAAAAAGTCAGGTAGGATAGTCGCCATGAAGCGTTTGGGATTCCTCTTGAGTGAGGAAAATTATGAGTGCAAACCGACCGATTTTGGAGACCTATCTGATACGTTCGTTCCATTGGATCCGTCTTTAAGTCGAAGAGGGAGATACGATCCAACATGGCGTGTGATCGATAATAGGAAGATACGATGAACAGAAAAGAACTGAAAAATTATATCGGCATAACCGCTTTTTCCCTCGGCCATGTGGAAAAAGATTACCTGCAGCACATAGCCTTGGGAGCCATTTCGAGGAGATGGAGTTCTTACCTTGTTTTTAAAGGAGGTACGGCTCTGCAAAAGATAGGGATGATAACCAGATTCAGTGAGGATCTGGATTTTACTGAGAAGAGGGAGATATCTCCTGACAAAATCGCTGATACGATAAAACACGCTATCGAATCATACAACTATCCGGTAGAGATCGATAGGATAGTGGATATAGATATTACATCTGGATTTAGGATCAAAATCCAAGGGCCCCTGTTTAGAAATGATCGGGGGGTGTGTTCTATCAGATTAGATATAAGCAGAAGGGAAGAAGTTCTCAAAGACCCATCGGTAGAGGAGATAGATCCTCCATACAAAGATGTGCTTCCATATGTAATAAACGTGATGAACAAGGATGAGATAGCGGCGGAAAAGGTCCGGGCGATCCTAACAAGGGACAAGGTTAGAGACGTGTATGATCTTTATAAGTTGATAGAAAACCATGCCTTATTAGATAAAAATATGATAAATAAAAAACTTGAATATTATGAAATGAAGTTTTTTGCGGATGAGTTCATCCAAAGATGTACGGTGTTGAGTAAGAGATGGTCGAGAGACCTTGAAAGCTTGATGAAAACGGTACCCGATAAAGACCACGCTTTGGAAACTATTGTATCAGAAGTGGAAAGAGTTAGATGAACTAGATCTTGGAACGGGATCGATGAGCAAAATAATGTCGGTCCTGTCTTACCCATCTATCTCAACGTCACCGTCGTCATGCTGGACCATCTTGCCCGTCTCCATGTAGACCACTCTATCTGCAATATTGCAGGCGTGGTCGGCGATCCTCTCTAGGTATCTGATCACAAGGATATACTGAGTGCCCATGCTGATGTACTTGCTGTCCTCCATCATGTACGTCAGCGTTTCTCTAAATATCTCGTCGTAGAGGGCGTCCACCTTATCTTCGTTTTCGTAGATCTCAACGACGTAGCTTTCGTCCTCTTCGACGAAGGAGTCCACGGCTTTATCCACCATCTCTATGGTGAGTTTAGACATGTGAGGTATAGATACCAGTTTCTTCATGTGTTTCTTACCCAGCATCCTCTCTGCCACCTTGGATATGTCCATGGAATACCGGCCTATCCTGTCCAGATCTGTGATTATCTTCAGGCAGGTACCTATCATCCTTAGGTCCCTGGCGACCGGAGCCTGGAGTGCTATCAGATTTAAGCTCTTCTTCTCGATTGCACGGTCGTATGCGTATATCTGGCCGTCCAATTCCACGACCTGATCGATCTTCTCCTTATCCGATTCCACCAAACTTTCCACACCTAAAGAGATGGCTTGAGAAGACAAGTCTCCCATCTCTTCGACCAATTTCTTCAGTTCTTTCAATTCCGTATGATATGATTTTCTTATTTCTGGTGCCATTTGATCACCCGAACCTTCCTGTGATGTATTTTTCCGTATTTTCTTCTCTCGGATTCTCGAATATCTGTTTTGTATCCCCAAATTCGATCAATTCGCCTAGGTACATGTAAGCCGTGTAGTCGCTCACCCGTGCGGCCTGCTGCATATTATGTGTAACGATCACGACGGTATAATCTTTTTTGAGCTCATCTATCAGGTCCTCGATCTTCGCGGTGGCGATGGG
>CAZHUM010000066.1:0-9739 GCA_964535805.1 uncultured Thermoplasmata archaeon | reverse complement strand
GATTTGAATTAGTTTATGATGGTGGCAAGTGGGATCCTTTTGTGGTAAATGATGTATCTATTTAACAGTTGATTAATAAATAAAAAATAAAATGGATAAAAACGAAAATAAAATCTAAGTGTAACAACTCAACTAGCTTGGTTGACACCGATGGCGACGGAAAACCCGACAGTAGCTTACCGAGACCATCGTGGTTCACCTGTAAATCACGAGAACTTGCTTCGAGTGAGTTCTGGAGAACCGTAAGGTTTTCCTATAAACCTGAGGAGCTTGCCTCGATGGATATTCGGAAATGATATTTCCAAACAATGACAAAAGCAAGTTTTGTCAATCATCTGGAAAGGCGGTAGGCTTTCCTGTAAACCTAGAGAATTCATTTCGATAGGTGTCTGGAAAGTTGTTAGACTTTCCTGTATATTTGTGCAAATGGATGGATCATTAAATAACTCACTATTGAATCTGCCAGCAGGACCACTCTTTAAATGTGAAGAAACGTGTATGTTAATATTCAATATTTAACCGAGGTATGTGGGAGAAGAGTCCCCTCTTTAAAGGGTGGCTCTTCTCTTTAGATTCTTCACCCACTTATCAACCAAGGGAAACAAATATGTTCATCCACAACTACTGATAGAAAGGTGTTTTTCACAATGTCGAAAACATTCAAAATAATCAAGATAAGAACGGTGACACCATGAACCAGGCCCCGAACACCACCATCACCGCTCCACACATGGCAAATACCTTTCTTCTGTGCTTGTACCAGTAATCCAAAGTGCTGTGCGATGAGTAAGTTAGAAAGGAATCCCACATCAGATCGCAGGACCAGTGTACCACCGCGAATATAGCCAAGAACAGGATGCCGTACTCGAGCGCTCTGGTTATGAGGGCTGCCCCTACCGTCGCCCACCAGAGGAAGAAATATGGATTTGCAACACTTGTCATCACTCCCACTAACGTAGGTGGATACGGAAAATGCTCCTCCTCCTTTTCTACTGGTTGAAATAATTGGTACCCCAGATAGATCAAAAGAGCTCCGCCGACCACCCCTATCACTGCTTTGGTTTCCCATGACGCGATGAAGGTCAATCCCAAAGCGACCAGTGCTATTATCGGGAACTCTACAAGACCGTGACCGAGCGCTATCTTGATGCCCGCTCTTTTGTCTTTAGCTCCCTTGGCTATGGCCCCTGCTGTTACGGGACCCGGCATCATAACTCCGCTGAGAGATATTATGACCGTCACCCCCAACAACAAAAACATTTCTAACATAGATATTAACCCACTACGGAGTATTCCTGCTCCAGATCGACCCCTTCGAACCTCTCGATGCTCAATCGGTCTACGTCCATCGACGGTGTTTCTCCCAGTATCATCTCGGCTGTGATCTTACTGACCATCGGGGAGACCATGAAACCGTGCCCGCTGAACCCGTTCACCTGGAAGAATCTATCGACTGATGGAACTTCTCCCAATATGGGCTGTGCATCGGGGGTCGTGTCGTAGAAGCCCGCCCACTGTCTTATCATGTTGACTCCGCTGAAATTGGGGATGAAGTCTACCAATGTCTTGGACATCTCTCTAAGGAACCAAAAGCTAGCTCTCGTGTTAAGACCCGGCTTCTCATCGGGGTTGCCTATACCACCCACCACATTTCCATGATCGGTCTGACTGAAATATATGCCGTGATGAAAAGAAATAACCATGGGGTCCAAGAAGTGTTTGAATGGTTCGGTGACCATGATCTCGTGACGGAAGGGCTTATTGGGCAGGTTCACATCCAGCATATCCGCGATCATGCTGGACCACCCGCCTGAGGCATTGACCACGGTATCTGTTTTTATGGTTCCTTTTTCGGTGACAACCTCTTTGATCTCCCTGCCCTTTTTTTTGATATCGGTAACCTCGGTGTGCTCCTTGATCTCCACGCCCATCTCACGAGCAGCCCTGGCATAGCCGTTAACCACGGGAAAGGGGTATATCGTCCCGTCGGTGTCGCAGAAGGTAGCGGCTTTAACCTTCGATACATCCAATTCCGGCACTATCTCCTTTGCCTCCTCGGTGCTGATGAACTGGCTGTCTAGACCGAGTCGGTTCTGCAGAGAGACGTTCTTCTTGAACTGTTCGATCTCTTCCTCGGTGAACGCAAGAACCAGGTAGCCGCCCTGCTTGAATTTTACATCAGTATCCAACTCGTCGGGGAGTTTTTCGAACATCTTACGGCTCTCGATTGCCAATTTTATGTTATCCTCGGCGCTGAACTGCTGGCGAACGCCCCCTCCGTTCCTGCCCGAAGCACCGTAACCGAGATACGACTTTTCCAGGACAACCACATCTGTAAAACCTCTTTTTGCAAGGTGATATGCGATGCCTGTTCCGTTAACTCCAGCACCAACTATGACTACATCTGCCCGGTTTGGTATACCCTCATCCACCTCACTCATCCTCATCACCTTCTCCCGCTAGAACGCCTATAGGTGTTTGTATCGATGGGGGTCTCGAGGTCGGTTCGTGCATCTCGTCGGGTCCCCTGCCCAACTCCCTGGCTAATATCCTTTCAGCCAATGGGATGCAGGTTTTCCCTTGGCAGGGGCCCATGCCCAACCGCAGGTGCCTTTTAAGTGTTTCAAGCTCCGTGTAACCATCACGTATTGCATCTACGATGTCTTCCTCGGTCAAATCCTCGCACCGGCATACTATGACGGTCATTCTATCACCTTCAACCCCCTGACATCCCATACATTTTCTTTATCGATCTCCATGGTTATACCGTAGGTTTTACCAGATGATCTGACGTTGGTCACCTCTGCTTTTTGGATCTCGTCTCCACTCTTATCCAGAGCCATAACCTCGTCGCCCTTCCCGGGCACTGGAAGGTATTCGTACGGTACGGTTATCTTACACTTCTCTTCATGGTAACTGCAGTCTATAACGAAGATGGCTAATCCGGGACATTCGGTGACGCACAGCCCGCAGCCGATACAGTCTTCGAAGGTTACATCGGGTGTATCGGTTATCTCCTCCATGGATATCGCTTCCTTCGGACAGGCGGCCACACAGGGGTCACATGGTATGTTTTCCACGCATTCTATCAACACGACCGGACCTTCGGACAGCCTTTCCTCGCTCGTCAGCTGGACATCGTCTTTTTCCACGATGCCTGTGCACTTGTAAGACATCTAGCACACCCCCCCGTCCATGGTACAAATCTTTACTCCCTTACGAGGGACTTCTCCGTAGGGTCCTTTTCTCATCTGTTCTATCCCCGCTTTCGCACCCTTCTTTGCATCCTTTAATTTCGGAGTGCTGCCGTAGATTTCTTCCGTAACGGCTGCACCGGCTATCTTGCCCTCTAAGGCTGCAACCGTCGCTTCCTCTATCCCGGCACAGTCTCCGGCGATGTATATGCCTTCAACAGTCGTCCGCATGTCCTCGGTCCTTATCGGTGCATAGCCTCCCAGCACCCTGACGAATTTCATCTCACACCCGGCCAGCCTGAGAAAATGGTTGTCAGGATGCAGCCCGACCGCTATGCAGATCACGTCGCATTCCACTTCTCTTTCAGTTCCCTCGATAGGCTGCCAGCTCTCGTCTATCTCTTGAACTATGGCGCCTTCTACTTTGTCCTCACCGATGGCTTTCTTGATGGTGTGTCTTGTGTTGATCGGGACACCCGCCCTTCTAAGTTTCGAAGCGTGGACTTGATATCCGCCGATCTCCGGAAGTGCTTCAACAACTTCAGCAACCTCCACACCTGCTTGCATGAGCTGATAACTCACGATGACTCCCACGTTGCCCGACCCAACCATCAATACCCTTTCACCGGGGACCACACCGTACTCGTTCATCAGTGTTTGAACACCTCCGGCACCGTAAACACCCGGAAGGTCGTTGTTCTCGAAAGAGAGGAAATTCTCGATGGCGCCAGTAGAGTAAACTATCCCCTTCGCATCGTAGACTTCCAAGTTATTATCTTTCTCTACGGTCAATCTCTTCTTAGGATAGTATCCGATGACCTTGGACTTATTATGGATGTTGACGCCGGCATCTTCCGCTTTTTCGATCAACTCTAGGGCGATGTCTATGCCTCGAGTTCCGGCATCCTCTTTGTAACTCCCGAAGAACTGATGTGTCTGCTTGACCAGCTGTCCGCCCAGCGTATCCGATTCGTCGAAGAGGTGTACATCGGCACCGTTCTCCGCTGCCACTATGCTCGCAGATAATCCTGCGGGCCCGCCTCCGATCACGGCTATATCGATCTTTTCTTCTCTGTAACCTCCCTTGTCTGCTATCATCTCCGGGAACTCCGGCCTCCGGGGCTGTCTTTCGACTTCCATGCCCTCTTCAGCTAATCTTATGCATGTCCTGACATGTGGTATGCCGTCAACTTTCATGATGCAGGAAGAGCACTTCCCGATGGCGCAGAAAAATCCTCTTGGACGCTCCAGCGATTTACTCTCGGTGAACTTTCTAAGGCCGTCGGCGTAAAGTGCAGCCGCTATGGTCTCGCCCTTGTATGCTTTTACCTTCTTTCCTTCAAAATCAAACTCTATTTCCTGCCCACGTTCGAATCTTAAAACCGGGTGATCTTGAATTCTCTTCTCTGACATAGGGCCAACCGTATTTTCGGGATATTGAGGAGAGATAAAAAGTATTCGCTTATTGGTGAAATAGCAGACAAACCAAAAAAGATAATATTCTTAGGGCTATGAGTTAGAAGATGCCGAAGCGATACATCTGTGTCAACTGTGGGACCATGGACGACAAGAAAGACACGTGTAAATCCTGTGGTAAGGAGATGGAGACGATACAGTATCCGTGGGGATGGAAGACCCTCGTCCCTTATATCTTAGCAGGGCTGGCGGGTGGATGTTTATTGCTGTCATATCTCCTAGAGATTGCATTGCTAACTTGGGCTGCTTTCCCCATCATCGCGGTCGGATTGGTTTTCGATTACTACTATCAGAAGGAACTGGATGATGAGGCGAGAGAAGTGATAAAACGGTTAAAATAAATATTTTTACATAAATGCCATATATAAGGCACTTTTTTATTTATACCCAGCACATCGGAAAGATTAATATACTGTCAGAACATGGTGATGGCGTGTAAGACAATTTCAGTTATCCAGTAACATGGATGCACTCTAATCAAAGCATGGTGTTTGATGATGGAAGATGAGTCAATAGTAGATAAAAAAAATCTTTACGATTCAGATAAGATAAAAGTTTTAGAAGGGCTGAGCGCGGTTCGAAAGCGACCCAGTATGTACATCGGCAGCACCGATGAGAACGGGTTGCATCACCTGGTTTACGAGGTAGTGGACAACAGTATAGACGAAGCTATGGAAGGATACTGCGACCAGATAGATGTTATGATCAATGAAGACGGTAGTGTAGAAGTGGACGACAACGGCAGGGGTATCCCGGTCAGCGTTCACCCTCAGTACAAGAAACCCGGTCTCGAGATAGTCATGACAAAGCTTCATGCAGGCGGCAAGTTCGATAGAAAAAGTTACAAGGTCTCTGGTGGTCTGCACGGAGTCGGTGTCTCGGTCGTAAACGCACTCTCCGAATGGGTGGTTGTAGAGGTAAGAAGAGAGGGCAAAGTTTACCGGCAAGAATACGAACGCGGAAGGCCGACGATGGATGTAGAGGAAGTCGGTGAGTACGAGGGTAGGAGCGGTACCAAGACCGTTTTCATGCCCGACACGGAGATATTCGAGACCGTGGATTTTGATTTCAACATATTGAAGAAAAGGATGAGGGAATTAGCGTTCCTGAACAAAGGATTGAAGATCACTTTAGAAGATAGAAGATGTGAGGAGTCATGCGAATTCCACTACGAAGGCGGTATCAAGGAATTCGTCGAGTACCTGAACGAAGGAAAAGAACCGCTGCACGAAAAGATCATCTATTTCAAAGACAGGATGGACGGTGTACACGTCGAGATAGCCATGCAGTATCTGGCACATTCCTATTCCACACGGAACGTTTATCCCTTCGCCAATAATATCCATACTGTAGAAGGTGGAACGCATCTGACGGGGTTCCGAGCCGGGCTGACACACACCCTTAAGAAGTACACGGAGAAAAGCGTGAAGAACCTGGACATAAGTTTATCGGGGGATGACTTCAGAGAGGGGTTAACCGCAATCGTCAACGTTAAACTTCCCGAGCCGCAGTTCGAAGGCCAGACCAAGATGAAGCTGGGTAACAGCGAGATCCGTGGGATCGTTCAATCCGTTGTAGGTGATGATTTACTCACATTCCTTGAAGAGCACCCCCGGGTCAGCGAGGCAATAATAGAAAAGGCTGTGATGGCAGCGAAGGCGAGGCATGCAGCTAGGAAGGCGAAAGAACTGACTCGAAGAAAGGGTGTTCTCGGAAGCATCGACCTTCCAGGTAAATTGGCTGACTGCTCGAATCCAGACCCGACGAGGTCTGAGATCTATATCGTCGAGGGCGACTCCGCCGGGGGTTCGGCGAAACAGGGTAGGGACAGGGAATTCCAGGCGATATTACCGCTCAGGGGAAAAATCATCAACGTCGAGAAAGCACGGATTGATAAGATGCTCGAGAACAAGGAGATCCGTGCTATGATCTCTGCATTGGGCACGGGTTTCGACGAGGAATTCGACGTTAACCAGTGTAGGTATCACAAGATAATAATCATGACAGACGCAGATGTGGACGGCGCACACATCCGTACACTATTATTCACCTTCTTCTACAGATACATGAAACCCATAATCGAGAGAGGATATCTTTACATGGCCCAGCCGCCGCTTTACAAGATCAAAAAGGGCAGGGCCGAGAGGTGGATATACAACGAGACCGGGAGAAGAGAGTTATTAGAAGAATGGGGGAACAGAGGCGTGAGCATCCAACGATACAAAGGTCTCGGTGAGATGAACCCGCACGAGCTGTGGGAAACCACCATGGACCCTGATAATAGGTTACTCGCTAGAGTTACGATCGAAGATGCCGAGAGAGCGGACGAACTGTTCGACGTGCTCATGGGATCTGAAGTGGCTCCCAGGAAGGAGTTCATACAAGAACACGCGACTGACGCGACGAACATCGATATCTGAGGTGATCAATAATGGTCGATACTACAGAAGAGGAATTTGCAGACAAAGTCTATGAAAAACACATCGAGAAGGAGATGAAGGAGTCCTACATCAACTACGCCATGAGCGTTATAATGGGTAGAGCGCTTCCGGACGTAAGAGACGGCTTGAAACCCGTTCACAAAAGGATCCTTTTCTCCATGCAACAGGAGGGGCTATCTTCGAGTAAATCCCATAAAAAATCCGCCCGCGTGGTCGGTGACGTGCTCGGTAAGTACCATCCCCACGGTGACCAAGCTGTTTACGATACCTTGGTCCGGATGGCACAGGATTTTTCACTTCGATATCCTCTCGTTGATGGACAGGGGAATTTCGGTTCCATAGACGGGGACGCCGCTGCGGCCATGCGTTACACCGAGACCAGGTTGGAGCCCATAGCTGAAGAGATGCTCGAGGATATAAAAAAGAACACAGTTGAGTTCCGAGACAACTACGACGGCTCCTTAGAAGAGCCGATCGTGCTTCCCGCCAAGCTGCCGAACCTGCTGGTGAACGGTTCCAGCGGTATAGCTGTCGGGATGTCTACGAACATACCGCCGCACAACTTGAACGAGGTCGTGGACGCGACTATTGCCTATATAGACGATCCCGAGATCGAACTTCTAGATTTGATGGAACATCTCCCAGCACCGGATTTTCCCACTGGTGGGATCATTTACGGTTACGAGGGTGTTTATCAAGCATATAAGACCGGGAGAGGGAAGATAACCATACGTGCAAAGGCCAGGACCGAGGAGATGAGAGGGGACAGAGACAGGATAATAGTAGAAGAGATCCCATATCAAGTTAACAAATCTAAGTTGGTCGAAAGCATCGCCAACCTTGTAAAGAACGATGTAATCAACGAGATCTCGGATTTAAGGGATGAATCCGATAGGAACGGTATCCGGATAGTTATAGAGTTAAAAAGAGGAACTATCGCTGACGTGGTACTGAACAAGTTGTTCAAACACACCCAGATGGAGGTAACCTTCGGAGTCATCAATCTAGCACTGGTAGATAAAGAGCCTGAAGTGCTCACTTTAAAAGAAACACTACACCATTATGTGGACCACCGGGTCGATATAATAGAAAGGAGAACCAAATACGATCTAGATAAAGCGGAAGAAAGGGCACACATCGTTGAAGGTCTTTTGACCGCTTTGGAAAACCTGGACGATGTGATCACGATCATACGCGGGTCGGAAAGCACTGACGAAGCGAAAGAGAAGCTGACCTCCCGTTTCCTACTCAGTGATGTACAGGCCCAGGCGATCCTGGACATGAGATTGAAACGTTTGACCGGTCTGGAGAGGGGGAAATTACAGGATGAATACGAAGAGCTAGAAGAGAAAATAAAGGAGTACAAAGAGATCCTGGGAAGCGAAGAGATCATACTAAACATTATCAAGGACGAATTGAGAGAACTTGGGGATAAGTACGGTGACGAGAGAAGGACTTACATAGAAAAAGACGCAGTCCAGGTAGAGAACGAGGATCTGATACCGGTAGAGGATTACGTCGTCACACTCACCCAGAGCGGTTATATCAAGAGGTTACCGGTTGACACATACAGGATGCAGCGGAGAGGCGGGGTCGGACTCATCGGCATGGATACAAAGGATGAGGATCACGTTATCGATCTTTTCGTAGCAAATTCACACGATTATCTGCTGTTCTTCACGAACAAAGGCAGGGTATACTGGCTCAAAGCTTACAAGTTACCGAAGGGTAGCAGAAGAGCAAGAGGTAGACCCATAGTCAATATGCTGCCACGCATGGATAGAGACGAGGAGATAGAGGACCTTATTCCAGTGAGTGATTTCGATGACGACAGGTATCTTGTTTTCTCAACCCGAAAAGGTAAGATCAAGAAGACAAAGTTATCCGCATACTGTCATCCTCGAGTTACTGGCATATGGGCCATCAAACTCATGGACGGCGACGAACTCGTCGATACGAAACTATCCGACGGATCAAGGGAGATCATGCTGGCTACGAAGAGGGGGCAGGCGATCAGATTCGAAGAGTCTGATGTGAGGCCTATGGGCAGGTACACCATGGGTGTAAAAGGTGCAAATCTGAGAGATGGTGACGAAGTCGTAAGCATGACATTAGTGGACGACGATGATATACTGTTGAACCTGACCGAGAACGGCTACGGTAAGAGAACAGAAGTCAAGAGATACAGGAAAACCAGGAGAGGTGCCAAGGGAGTCATAACCATAATTACGAATGAAAGGAACGGCGATCTCATGTGTGCTAGAGTCGTTGAAGAGGGTACCGAGATCATCTTGATGAGTAAAAAGGGCATGATAATACGTACAAAGGTGAATGAGATCAGCAAACAGAGTAGAAGGACGATGGGGGTCCGCGTCATGCGTCTGAAGAAAGGTGATAAATTGATTGCCATGTCTAAAGTGATCAGCGAGGAAGAGGAGAAGGAGATCGTGGGAAATGATCATGAGGGTGATGAAGAAGTTGAAACCGAATTCCAAGGGGAAGAATCCGAAGAGGATATAGAAACCGAAGATGAGGAAAGCAATTAAATACACCCATTTTTCTCCTTTCTATCCATTTGGATTAGAACTATGATAACTGTAGTTATCTAAGTGGATACCTGGACATGCA
>CAZHUM010000065.1:0-10363 GCA_964535805.1 uncultured Thermoplasmata archaeon | reverse complement strand
GATATATCTTTAGCTAGAGTCATTTTTCAATGGTTAAAAGAAAAAAAAGGAGGGGTGGGCTAGAATGGAAGGATGGTGGGATGGGATGCACTCTAACCGACTAGCCCGATTAAATCCCCCTTAGAAAATTAGGAGGGATCCCCTGATTCTTAAAATTTTTCGAGGGGAATATATATTTTATCCCATCCGCATTGATATCTGCCCAAATGTTTTAAATATCAGTATTTATTAGTAATAAATCTTACCTTCTAAGATAGATATTTTGTCTTACATAATCTGTCATACAATAAAAGATAAAGGGTTTGGGAGAGTTTTTATCTTCTCCTCGTTAGCCTGCCTATCCTCTAACTCCGCCCTCTACGATCGTTATGACAGCTTCCCCATCCGGTAGGTTCGGAGAATCGACCAGTCTCGTTATCCTCTTGTTTCCCTTACTCTTTCTTAGATATATCCTGAACGTAGCCGTATGGCCTAGTATATGACCTCCGATAGGCCTAGTTGGATCTCCGAAGAATTGATCAGGGTTTGCTGCTACTTGATTCGTTACGACTATAGCAGCGTTGAATCTATCACCGAATTTCAACAGCTTGTGAAGGTGTTTGTTCAGTGTCTGCTGTCTCTCTGCCAGCGCTCCTCGTCCGACGTACTCGGCTCTAAAGTGAGACGTGAGTGAATCGACTACGAGCAATCTTATGGGGTTCTCTTCCGCCATCTCCAATGCCTTCTCGGCTAAGAGCATCTGATGATGAGCATTGAACGCCCTGGCAACGTGTATCTTCGCAAGTACTTCCATTGGATCCAGTTCCATGGCTTCTGCGATCTGGATGATCCTTTCTGGTCTGAAGCTGTTCTCCGTGTCTATTATCACAACTTCACCGTCTAATCCTCCGTCTTCCATGGGCATGGTGGTGTTCACCGCGAGTTGATGCACAAACTGTGTCTTACCGGATCCGTACTCACCGAAGAACTCTGTTATCGAACGTGTCTCGATCCCACCGCCCATCAGGTCGTCGAAGGCTTTGGCACTCGTTGTTAATTTTCCGATCTCTTTTCTTTTCTCAAGCACTTGGTCGCCTGTTTCGAACCCGCCGATGTCTGCAGCTTTCTTGGCTGCGTTGATTATTTTAGCTGCTGTCGTCTCTCCGAGCTCAGCTACATCCGCTAGAACTCTAGGTGATTCGACTGCTATAGATAGATAATCTTTATAGCCTGCTTCTATGAGCTTTTCTGCAGTTGCGGGTCCTACTCCTGGCAACTCTTCTATTTCTTCTTGGCTCATATTATCGGCACTAATACTCCCTCGTCCCTTATTAAGCTTTCTTGAAGGGGGTGGGTGAAAGTTGAAAATGGAATACGATCTAGATATCGAATATCACTTCGATATCACCGTCCGTGTTCACTTTTAGCTCATGATACGACACCGCCTTGATCTCGGTGTCGAAGTCGTGTTTGTCGTGGTCTATCTTCTCTCCCTTGGCCCGGCATGATATTTTTTTCTTATCGTTCTCTTCTAATTTTACGTCGAAATCGGAAAAAACAACGTCCTCCACCTCGAAGAGAAAGATCAATTCGGAGAGGAACTCGACCAATAGATTATCCCATGCATCAGATTCCAGATCGATCTCGAATTCCCCCACATCGTCGATTTTATCCAGATCCGTGATTATACTGAACATACCCAGAGCGGTTTCTTGAAATGCTTCTTCCAGGTCCTTTCCCTCTGCATGTATGCCCACGTCGGCTGTATGTTCTATTATCTCGTAAGACATATCATCTCACCGAAAGTAGGTCCGCATCCACTTTTTCATCGTATTCCCTAGCCATCTCGATGTCTTGAGAAACGAACATGCCCAGTTCCAATACGTTGAATACATTTCCTCCCTTGAGATGCCCGCCCTGTAGTACATGATCATCCCCCGCCAGTGCAGCGTGGATGTGTATGCTGCCGTCGGATGCGATGCTGCCTTTCATGGACACCAGCTCCATGGGAGTATCGTATTTTTTGAACTCGTAGCTCCCCTTTTCGAACTGGTAATAGCCCAGTTCAAAATTTTCCAGCATGCCGATACCGGATAATATCAGCATGCCCTTGGAATCCACGTCTTCGTATATCTTCTTTAGTTGACCAAACAAGTCCTCTTCATGTTCCAGCTTTCCGACCAACATGTCGTCTTGAATCTTGTATTCCATCTTATCTCTCCTCCTAACTTATTACTACCACATAGAATAGATGTATTTATTTTGCACGCATGCATTTAGTGGTGCAGGGGCTCTGCTTCTATACCGAACCGCTCTTTTACTTCCTCGGCGAACTCTACTTCTGAACCGTGGACGGTATAAACTTTGTCTGGATCGCACTGTTCGACATAATCGATCAGCTCTTCGAAACCCGCGTGGTCGGACAGCGGAAACTGTGCGTCTATATCCATGGTGCGGAAGAACGGGTAGAAAGCACACCAGCCGGATAGGTATGCGCTGCTGCCGTCCATATCTCTTGCCTTACTTACCAGAGTTGAAACTGGGTCTTTGAGATCTCTCGGGGTCACAACCGCTGTAAAATCATCATCTGGCACCCCTCTTTTGAACTTTAAGTTTACACCGTGCTTGTTGTAGATATCGCATATATCCGCGATGTTGTCCGGAACGTGGGGGACCTCACCGATACCGTTTAGGATCGCGATTATCTCCTGTGCCTTACCGAACTCGTAGGCGCCGAAGACGACAGGTCCTTCTTCCCTCTGGCTCTTGGTCCATGAGATCATGTCTTCCAAGACATCATCTTTGAAAGGTAGAGAATACTCCGGTTTTCCGTAGGTGGTCTCGATTATCAGTGCCCCACAGTCGTAGGCTTCGGCCCTACCGCATGTGAGTCCTCCAGCTGGATTGAAATCTCCGGTATAAAGAACATCTTCAACCATTATCATGGATGAACCGAAAACGTGGCCCGCCGGGTGGAATGTTACATCGAAACCTCCTATGGGGTATGGAAAACCATAACCGACTCCTTTACCTCTTCTTTCACCCATCCTGACGCCTAATATATCCAATGTGTGGCGTGTCATGTAGGCATCTTTGATCAGGTGGTCCATGTGACCGTGGGTGACTATACCTACCTCACTCTGGCGTGTAGGATCTAAGATAACTTTCTTTTCCCCATCGGTGATACGGATTCCACCATCGATCTTGATTTCCATAAGTTTCCTTCCATTCAATCTTGTTTTTCGTACTCGAACCGGTACCTTGTGGGCACCCTACGTTTGAGGGTAGTCCAGTAAGGGCAGTTGGTGCATTGATAGCCGAGGTTAACGGTACCTCCGAAGAGTGTTTCATTCTTCGTCGTCCTCAGCTTGGAACCGCAGACGGGACATTTTCCCTTGAGGGTTTCAGTGCCCTGGTTCTCCCTTGCTTCTATGGTTATACCTACATAGGGTTCGTTGACCGCTATGTTCCTCAAACGTTCCATGCTGACCGTGTATTCGGTGTCCTTGATCTTGAGTTCCCTTATAACGAGCTTCCTCAACTTTGTCAAGGAACCCACCGCCTTCATCCTTCTCAATACGCTCTCGAGTGCATCCCTTACCTCGTCATCACTCGGGATGGAGTAAGGCATCGAAGGGGTATATTGTGTCGATTTACTTAACTTTACCTACTCATTCCGAGCTTTCGTACATTTTCACTACGCTTTCAACGGCGGCTTTCGCCCTCTCGATCCTCTCTTCCGCCTGCATACGTGTTTGTCCAGGTCCTGTTATACCTAGACCCACCGGTTTCTCGTACTGGAGGGCCAAGTCCGTTATCTTTCTGGATGTCTGGGACATAACCGTCTCGTCGTGTTTCGTCTCTCCCTTGATAACCGCACCGAGGGTGACAACACCGTCGATACTATCGTCCTTGAGCATCTTCTGGATCGCTAGGGGCATATCGAACACACCCGGGACGTGGACGATCCTTGCCACTTTAACTCCCAGGAACTTAGCGTGTTCCTTCGCCCTTTCCAACATCATGTGTGTTATGTCGTAGTGAAATTCCGACACAACTATTCCTATATTCATTTCGGTCGTCATATTATCATCTCCTTAAAGGTTCCGCGTCTGGATGACCTTCTCTTTTACCCGTTCCCGCCATCTCCTGCAGTCTTTCTGGTCTGAAAAGAAGGTCGTAAGCGTTAATCGCATGCTCCCTAGCTCTGTTATCCGCCAGGGAGGCTAATTCTTCATCGGTTTCGGCCTCATCTTCGTGTACGAACACTTCCAGGATGTGAACGTCGTGCTTGATCTCAACGTCCAGTATCGCCCTGGATGCTTGGTCGGCACACTGCTTATCTATGGGTTCCGGTCCCGGCATTCCCAATGCCATGACAAGTTCACACCCTTCATTTATCAGCTTCTGACAAGCGATGGCCAAGTCCTTTATGCCTGGTACGGTGTACCTCTCGATAACAAAACCGGTGCCGATGTTGTTGAGCTGGTCAACGGCACTGGAGTACATATCGTACCTCGCGAAGGTCGTGTCGGCTATACCGATCTTCTTCATGTTCCCTCCACCCTTTCTAGATTCTTCTTCATCGAGTACCAATCTATTATCTTTCTTATTATCTTTCTTGTCCCGTTCAGGTCGTTGTCGTAGTGACCCATCCTCATGACTTCTGTATCCATACCCCTTTTATCGAGTTCGGACCTTATCATGTCCGCGTCGTGCCTCTGGTCGTAGCCCAGAGCTATAATATCCGGGGATATCTCCTTCACGATCTTGAACATGTCGCCCGGGTAGCCGATCCTCACTTCGTCCACGGGCTTGAGGGATCCAACCATCTCGGCTCTGACATCCTGCGTCATCAGCGGTTCGTGTTTATTTTTCCTGACGGTCTCGTCGCAGGCTACCACGACCACCAATTCATCACCCAGGGATTTCGCTTCTTCGAGATAGTGTATGTGTCCCAGATGTAGAAGGTCGAAAACGCCGGCAGCCATCACCACGTTATCCGCCATGCACTTCCTCCCATGCTTCCTTGATATCCTTACCCTCTATGAGGGGGATGTCGTTCTCCCTGCCGTACTCGATCGCCCCGTCTTCGGATAAGCTTGCACCGTCGTCGGCCAGCATCTCACAGATGGTCATGCTGGGGTAGATGTCAGTGAGCTCTAAAAGGGCTGTCGTGAGCTCTGTGTGACCTCCTCTGTTGCTCACCAGACCTTCGGTCGCGTTGAGTAAGAATACGTGACCCGGACTCCTGAATTCTTCCCCGAACATGCGTATCGCCTCATCGTGGGTGAGCTGGGTGAAAGTTTGCGCCATCTCGGCGAAGCGTTCGATCGTCAGGGCACGGTCTCCATCGGGTATACCGGTGAATGTGTCCCTGTGATTGATGGTGAGTGAGAAAGTGGACTTCTCGTCGTAGGGGATATCATCCGCTTTCATCTTCTTTAGAAGCGGGTTATCCTCTGCACACTTGGAAAGCAAATCCTGAAGATACGGCAACTTGAGTTTGAGCCACGTCTGGGGTGGGACGGTCACGCAGATCAGTCCTCCAGCGTCCTTCCTCAAGGTCCTGATCTTATCTGGTGTGATGGTTATCGAGGGAGTCACAAGGTCGGTTTCTTTTTCCCTCTTGTCGGCGTCGAACACAAGCACGAACCCACCGTTTTCCAGGTGAGCTATCGCATCTTCAATGGAATCTTTCATCGTTTTTAGGATTAAAGGGGTTTATAATAGACTTTTGGTCATCATAACTTATTTATTCTTCATCGATTTAAAGGTATATAGTGAATGAACATGTTAGATGACCTGGATAAGATGGAAGAAATGGACTCCGAGAATATGCTAGGTGTGCTGGAGAATTTCCCCGAGCAGATAGAAGAGGTAGTTGAAGGTTTGGAATTGAACCTGCTTCCCTTCCAGCCCGAGAATATCGTGCTCACGGGTATGGGCGGCTCGGGTATCGTTGGGGACACTTTGAAGAGCTTCCTGGCCAACAGGATAAGCATACCGATCTACGTCAACAAGGATTACACGCTTCCGTCTTTCGTTTCCGAGGATACCCTGCTGTTCGTTGTGTCCTATTCCGGGAACACCGAAGAGACGCTTTCAGCCGCGGACATCGGGATGAAAAAGGGGGCGAAGGTCGTCGCCATCAGCTCGGACGGAGAGCTTTGTAAGAGATGTCAGGGAAAGGGTGTGGTCTTTATCCAAGCACCTAAAAACTATCATCCTCGGGCTGCGATAGCGTTCATGTTCATCCCCGTGCTTAAATTGTTATCGGAGTTGATGATATACGACTCCGACGTAGCTATAATAGATACCTTGGCAGAGGTCAAGAAGCTGAGGGATCAGATCAAGCCCGACGTGCCCGAGAAGGACAACATCGCTAAACAATTGGCACGTCGTATACACGGTAAGATACCGATCATATACGGACACTCGATATACAACGCGGTGGCAAATAGATGGCACACCCAGTTCAACGAGAACGCCGAAGTGCTATCATGGTTCGGTGAGATCCCTGAGATGAACCACAACGAGATCGTCGGATGGAACGCCGATGAGCACGCCTCGATGTTCATACCGGTACTGCTCAGAGACAAGGAAGAGGACGAAAGGATAATCAAAAGGATCGAGCTCACCAAAAAGTTGGTATTCGAAAAGAGGACGGAAGATATCATCGACGTTTGGACGAAAGGAGAAACGCAGCTCGCGCGTATATTATATTTAGTGTATTTAGGGGATTATGTGAGCATCTACCTCGCGTTCCTTTATGGTAGGGACCCGTCTCCGGTGGATATAATCGGAACGCTCAAAGATAGGTTGTAGACTTCTTAGCTATTTAAAAAGTTACTATTTCTTTTGTTCAAACGGAGTACAGCTTGTCCCCCACGTGATGCAGGCTCTTCACCGCTTTTCCGCTCTCTCCCTGGACCATAGCGGGTCCGTCCATCAACGCTTTTCCCACCGCCAGCGGTTTGTGATGCTCGACGTCCCGAACCCAGACCATGTTTCCCTCTTTTATGGATGCATCTGCTTCCACGATCCCTGGTGACATTATGTCCGCGCCGTTGTATACGAATTTTACAGCACCCATGTCCACGGTGACGTATCTTTTACCGGCCTCCATATCTAGAAGCCCGTCGATCGTCGGGAAGATCTCATGATCGAAGAATGAAGCCACGACGGTATCGCCAACTAGAAGCACTTCACCCAGATCAGTGTTAGCGATGTCAACCCCCTTCTTCTCTTTGAACGGTGTGCCTCCCAGCTTTTCTTCCAGCTCTTCTGAGTACTCTTCGACCTTCTTCTCTTTTAACCGATGACGGTTCCTGTAAGCCATCGACACGGGATAAATACATGGATTATTTATGGTTTGGGAGGGGGATGTTCAATATCTGGATTTTTCTTTACCCAGTGATATCATCCCGAATACACATATCACAATACCTGTGATAAGCAAGATCGTTCCAAAACCTATGTGGACTAAAATGATCAATAAGGAAATCAAAAAGACAGATACGCCTACGGATATGAAGATCAATTTTAATACCCTTGAAAAGGAATAAGGCTCGGTCCTTACTTTTACCAGTGCCAGACCCGCCATCAAGAACAGTATTGAGGTCCCAGCCAACATAAGGCTCGCTAAAAAAATACAAGAGAACAATACCAATACGCCAACTGATATCAATACGATTCCAAAATCTTTTAATTTACTGGTGTATTTCATGTCCTAGACCGCATCACCCCGATGAATTATTAAATTTTCGAAAGGCCGAACGCTCATCTACATTCACCCGACCCTTCACGTCAAGTTTATTAGTTAGTTCTGCAAAGTTGATAGAACTGAAGAGAGAAGCGATATGAAGATAGAAAATCTGGATATACCAAACGAGGCGAAAAAAGTCATCACGAACATGGGGATCGAAGAGCTGTATCCACCCCAGGAAGAGTGTATAGGAGATATTATAGAGGGAAATAACTGTGTGCTGGCTTTCCCGACGGCTTCGGGTAAATCTTTGCTCGCTTACATCGCTATAATGAAAAAAGTCTTGGAAGAGGGGGGAAAGGCGCTCTACATCGTACCTCTGAGAGCTCTAGCTTCCGAAAAGGTCAGAGATCTGAAGAAATTCTCGGAAGTCGGTATCAAGGTAGCTGTGTCCATGGGGAACTACGATCGGCCGGACCCGAACTTGAAGGACTACGACGTGATAGTCGCAACGTCAGAAAAAGCGGATTCACTCCTTCGACAGAACATCGAATGGATAGACGATCTGAACGTGGTCATCGCAGACGAAGTTCATCTAATAAACGACAGGGAGAGGGGCTCTACCTTGGAGGTCACGCTTACAAAACTGAATCACGTGAATCCATCGGCGCAGATAATCGCCCTATCTGCCACAATCAACAACTCCGAGACCGTCGCAGGGTGGTTGGACGCTGAGCACTACAAGAGCGAATGGAGGCCCGTAGACCTACGGAGCGGAGTTTATCTAGACGGCTCTATCAGATACGATGATAATGAAGAAGAAAACGTATCTGGTGGCAACAAGCTTTACAGCATCTGCCGACCCGTGCTCGAGAAGGGGGAACAGTGCCTGGTTTTCGTATCAACCAGGAGATCGACGGAGTCCGTGAGTCAGAGCTTAGCTGGAAACGTAAATAAGATATTGAAGGACGATGAAAAAGAAGAACTGAAAAAAGTAAGTCAAGATATATTAGACAGGAGCACCACGTCCGTCGGAAAGAAGTTAGCAGAGATGGTTTCATCGGGTATAGCATTTCACAACGCCGGTCTGAACAATTATCAGAGGAAAAAGGTCGAAGACGCGTTCAGAAACCGACTCATCAAGCTCATCGTGGCAACACCCACTTTAGCGGCGGGCATCAACATGCCTGCCAGGAGGGTGGTCATCAGGGACTACAGGAGGTACGATTCTCTGCTGGGATACAACGCTCCCATACCCGTTCTGGAGATAAAGCAGATGTGCGGTAGAGCTGGGAGACCGGGCTACGACGATATCGGTGAAGCCGTGATCATGGCGAGGAACGAAGGGGACATGCACCAGATCTTCGAGAATTACATCATGGGAGAGAGCGAGGTGATCGTTTCCCGGATGGCGACCGAGCCATCTCTACGGAGACATCTTCTCGCCTTGATAGCTACCACTCACTGCAGGACACAGGAAGATATCCTCGATTTCATGAGCAGGACTTTCTACGCACAACACAGCGATATCTGGACCATAGAGGATCGGATAAACAAAACATTGAAACTGCTGAAAGAAAAAGAGCTGATAGCTAAGGATGGAGAAACGTGGAAAGCGACCCTGTTCGGCAAACGTGTTTCTGACCTATACATCGACCCGTTATCAGCGGTCATAATCCGAGAAGCCGTTGACCGCGGAAAGATGGGGATCCCGATATCTTATCTGCATACAATCACTTCGACCCCGGATATGTACAACCTATTCATCAACAAGACGGAGATGGCGAAGTACGAGAAAAAGGTTAGAGCGGTAAGGGCGGACATGTTCCAGGATATCCCCCAAGACCTGGGTGATATGGAATATTACCTATCGTCGTTCAAGACCGCCTGCCTCTTGAAGGACTGGATCCAAGAGGTCTCCGAGGACGAGGTCGCGAAGAGATACAACGTGGGGCCCGGAGATATCAGAAACAAGGTGGAAACTGCGGATTGGCTTCTTCACTCCGCTGCCGAGATAGCGAAGCTGTACAACAAGCAGAAGGCGGAGATGATCCACAAGATCAACAAAAGGATGAAGCACGGTATCAAAAGGGAATTGATCCCGCTTACAGATATAGAAAACGTTGGAAGGGTGCGTGCCAGGATACTTTACGACGCTGGATATGAAACTGCTAGAGATGTGGCTAATGCATCTAAAGAAGAGCTCAAAGCTCTGCCCGGCATAGGCAAGAAGATATCATCTGAAGTCGCCGGTGAAGAGAGCGACGGACAGGTATCTCTAAAAGATTTTTAGCTCAAGTAGATAACTCTTTACCCAATTTTTGCTTAACCGATTCGATCTTGCCTTCTAGTCTGTTTTTTGCATCCTCTCGGTCGTCGATTTTTATGGACGTGTCCACCCTTCGGGAGTGTTTTCTCATGTGATGGTGGCATTTTTTTATTAAGTCCATTACCTCGTCCCAATCTCCTTCTACGATCGTGGACATGGGGGTCAATCGGTAATCTAGTCCGCTCTTGTCGATTATATCTATAACCTCTGATACGTATTCACTCACGCTTTCTCCCTTGTCTAGGGGTACTATCGAGAACTGGGCTAACATATATCTCACCTGTGTTCACATCTAAATCTATGTATTAATAAGTATTGATTCAATTATATGGATGTAAATACAATTA
>CAZHUM010000064.1:0-10980 GCA_964535805.1 uncultured Thermoplasmata archaeon | reverse complement strand
GTACAATAAAGAAATCATGAGCAAGATGGTGGATACGTGGGTTGGAGAATGATCAAGGCTGACCAAAAATCCCACGTACCACCGAGCCGAGTGAAAGTCGGGGGATGGTGAATCTAAATATTTATTATTTTGTCTTTTTGTAGGTCTCGTAATCCAGTATCCTGATCAGATCCAATAATCTAGCTCTTATCGTCCTGAACACGATCATGGATATGAGCATAACCCCTCCCAGTCCGATCAGTGCGTAGATGCCGGATTCTAATTCGAAATATATCGTACCGACAGAGAGGAGATTGAAAGATGCATGGATGAGGACACCCGCTAGAAAATACAGGATTAGATGTTGGTAATCCAGATCCACCAACGCCTTAGAAACACCGTAGCCCACAGCGGCTGTAGAGCTGCCGTGTAAAAGCATGGTGGATATGCAGGCCATGGATAAAAAGATCAGGGTCGGCACTGAGTAACCGGCTACGGGCTCCGAAGCCCAAGTGAAGTGAGTGTAAAAGTAAGCTAAGTTGACGAACGCGCCGAAAGAGAGACCGATAATCGCACCGTGGATAAGTCCGTCTTCGACTTCATCGAGCTCCTTCTTCACTAAAATCAAACCTACGGATTTAACCAGTTCAGCTACTATAGGAAATACGATCACGATCAGAATAACGTCGAAAAGTGAAGAAAAGAATCGATAATATTCGTGTTCTCTCTCGATCCGTTGATACACAAAAAATGTGATCGCAAGGAATATCCCAGCTGCGATCCCGCCCCAAAGGTAACCCAAGGCAACCCAACTCCACGGCTCTCTCTCCCACTTCTCTATGTTGCGGATATAGATAGAGTAAACTATCGACGGGATGAACGCCACACCGAGTATGATAATCCATTTGTAGAGGATCTGCATCGAGTTAAGAAACACTCGAATTCATAAGTACTTTTTCCAAGCCCGTGCCATAGAACAAATTTATTAAACAGCACATCTAATCCCCCTGCGTGGTCCCATGGTAGTCGCAGAAATAATTATCGAACTTAAGAAGGGTGTGGCAGACCCAGAAGGCATGAATACAAAGAAGGCGTTGAAACTCTTGGGGTGGGAAGTGGACGATGTAAGATCCGGTAAGATATTCGAGATAGATCTTGGGGATAAGATCAGCGAAGATGAAGCAAGGAAGGAAGCCGAGGAGATGTGTAAAAAGCTCCTAGCGAATCCAGTCATCCAGACATACGATATAAACATAAAATAAAGGTGTATGGGATGAAGCATTACATAAAGAGGGACGTGCCCTTCGAACTCCACGAAGTTAACGTACTCGAAGCCCAGGGTGAAGAGTTAAGGCAGATCAGTGAAGAGAGCGGAATCGGGCTCAGTCTGGAGGAGATGAAACGTGTTAAGCAGCACTTCGAAACGCTCGGGAGAAATCCCACGGACTTGGAGATGGAAGCTCTTGGCCAGGCATGGTCCGAGCACTGCTGTTATAAGTCGTCCAAATACTTTCTCAAAGACACGGTATTCGATATCAAGGCACCTCAGAATATATTCGTCGTGGAGGAGGACGCCGGAGTCGTTGAATTCGACGACGAACACGCCTACGTAGTAGCACTGGAAAGCCACAATCACCCGTCGGCTATAGAACCATACGGCGGGGCCGCCACCGGTATCGGTGGGATCGTGAGGGACGTGGTGTGCATGGGTGCTCAACCACTTGCTTTCGTGGACCCGCTTTTCTTCGGACCTTTGGACATCGACGATGAAGATCTGCCCAAGGGGACAAAACATCCCAGGTACCTCTTTCACGGTGTAATAGATGGGATAAGTGACTATGGGAACCGTCTAGGGATACCCACCATGGCGGGCATGGTATATTTCGACGAGAGCTATACGGGTAACTGTTTGGTGAACGTGGGCTGCGTCGGCATCGCGAAGAAAAAGGAGTTGATCCGTTCTAGAGTTAAAGCGCCCGGTGATATTTTCATCATGGCAGGCGGTAAAACAGGCAGGGACGGTATCCACGGTGTCACCTTCGCATCCGAGGAACTGCACGAATCTTCTGAAGAAGAGGACCGCGGAGCCGTTCAACTCGGAGACCCGATTACCAAAGAACCGCTGATCCACGTGTCTTTGGAGCTCAATCGAAAGGGACTTCTACAGGGGATGAAAGATTTCGGGGGCGGAGGCTTATCCTGTGTAGCCGGCGAGATGGCGCTGGCCGCAGGATTCGGTGCAGAGGTACAGCTCGATAGAGTCCCCCTAAAAGAACCTGATATGGCGCCTTGGGAGATATGGGTGTCTGAGAGCCAGGAAAGGATGATGTACGCTGTAAAGGAAGAGAATGTAGATGAAGTTCTGCATCTCTGTAAAAAATGGGATGTCGAAGCAACCGTAGTTGGAGAAGTGATCGAACAACAGAACATCAAGGTTTACTATCAAGATGAAAAGATAATGGATTTGGACCTTGAATTCCAAACAGGAGGACCATCCTACTGCAGACCCACAAAGGCTGTTGACCGCTCGGCACAGATCGAAGAAAAGATGCCTGTAGAGCCGGAAGATTACAACGAAACCCTCATCTCACTGCTGAAAAGCGATAATATCAACAGCAAAGAATGGGTCATCAGGCAGTACGATCATGAAGTCAGGGCGAATACTGTCTTGAAGCCGCTGCAGGGCGTGATCGGTATGCAGGGGCCGGGAGATGCAAGTGTGATCAAGCCCTTGGAGAACTCTTTCAAAGGTCTAGCGATAACTACAGATGTCAACCCCTCTATATCTTATCTGGATCCAAAGAAGGGGGCCATGTCGGCTTTAGATGAGAGTTTTCGCAACCTCGTCGCCGTAGGGGCAAGACCTCACTGCCTGGCGGACTGCCTCAACTTCGGCAACCCTGAAAAACCCGACCGTTTGGGAGATTTCGAGAAGACTGCGGAGGGTCTAGAAGCGGTTGCCAGACCTATGACTGTACCCTTTATATCGGGAAACGTCAGCTTTTACAATGAAACCGGCAAGGGTGCAGTCAACCCCACTCCGTCACTTCTAGCTTGTGGAATAATCGATGATGTTAGAAAAGCGGTCAGCACGGATTTGAAACAAGAGGGCAATTCGATCTATCTTGTAGGGGAAACCAAGGATGAAATGGGCGGTTCAGAGTATTACAAATTGACCGGGGGGAAAAGCGGTGACGTTCCATCAGTGGATGTAGAGATATTGAGAAAGAGCGTTGACGAGATGCTTAAAGCACACTCAGAAGGGTTGATCAAGAGCTGCCACGACATCTCTCTCGGCGGACTTGCCGTTGCCCTGGCGGAGATGTGCATCGCAGGTGACAAAGGGGCAGAAATTGCACTAGATGAAGAACTACGCTGCGATAAAATACTGTTTTCAGAGAGCAACACCCGATGGCTGGTAGAGATCGATCTAGATGATGAAGAAAAGTTCGAATCGATTTTCAGTGTACCGATAAAGAAGTTAGGCTCCACACATGGTGACAGGCTCGCGATTGATCATGATGGAAAAAGAAAGATCGATGTTGAAATATCTATATTAAGAGACATCTGGAAAAATGAAATAGAAAACAAGATGGGCTGAATTGAATTATTTCCAGGTCATCTCGAATTCGCAGTGAGGAGCGCCTTTATATTGACACTGTACCTCTTCAACCTCACCCCATGTATGCGTCATCTCCAGCATCCCGTTGAAAGCCCCTTTCCAGCCGGTACAGGCGTACTCATCGAAAGCAACGTCCTTCATCTTGATGATAGCCTTTTTATCTTGTATATCGATTTCAACACTACCGAAATTGTAAGCGTCCTTGTAACTCTTCGGCGCTTTTTTAAGGAGTGCCTTGATGTTGACGAATTTGACTATGTATGATAACACACCAAGATCTTTTACGGTGTAATTCCCACCTCTTTTAATATAATTCTCACCCTTTTCATTTGCTATCCATCGGTGGATTTTTTTTAGAACATCTATACTGTACCAGTTGATCTCTTCAAAATGTTCTATAGGCAAACCGATTTGGTCAGTGCACTCTTTCAATCCATCGGACCCCCATGTTCTTTTTATGAACTTGAGGTAGCCCAATACAACAGATCCTCGTACCTGTTTTTCTTCCAATTTTACACCGTTAATAAAAAGGGCTTACTATTATAAATGATTTTGCAGAATTACCGTATCACCACGTTATAAGGTAATAACAGTCGTTTTCACCCTTGGTGTGGTCCTCGAACGGCTCTACTTTTCCCTCTGTATCAGTGGCTTTAAGTACACCTTCGAATACTCCTCTCCATGCTTCACAAGTGTATTCGTCTAGGATCACATTTTTCATCTTAGCTACAGCTTTGCTTTCTTCAACTTCTATAATCGAATCCCCGTAATTGAATCCATCACGGTAGCTTTTTGGTGCCTTCTTCAACAACGTTTCTACTTTAGCGAATTTGATTAAGTATGAAAGAATACCAAGGTCTTGAATAGTGTGCCTCCCTGCCATCCTTAAGTATTTCTTTCCCTTCTCCTCAGCCAACCATGTATGTATCTTGACCAGTAGCTCTGTTTCGTACCAGTTTTTTTCTTTAATTCCGTTAGGATCAAAGTCGGCATAATCAGAAAAATTTTTCAATCCTTTATCCCCCCATGACCTTTTTATGTACTTGATAAATCCATTGAGAACTGAACCCCTAACCTTTTTTTCCGACATTTTATTATCCCCTGCTAAAGAGATATAATTTTCAAACTATTTGGTTTTTACTTATATCCCTCATCTTTCTTCGGATGTAAGTGCGGATGCATCTATACCGGTATGTAGAGTATATCTAGGCCTCACCCTGCATAACTGCATCTTTCTCGTTTTATCATCGAAAACAAGAGCCAGCCCTCTTTTGAATTCCATCTGAGCAACCACCGTATCGATCCCTTCCTTCATGTACGATTGTTTTGCCATCCCCAGTGCCGCGACGTCGTCTCTAGCGGTCAGGTTGTGTGCGATGATAAGGTCCGACTGCCTGATGGCACTTTCGTGTAAAGCAGATGGCTCCTGCGTGGCTAGGATCAATGATAAGCCCGGGTGCCTACCCAATTTGATCCAATCGATAAGTGGGTCCGTTGCCAGGGTTTCAGATCCATTCGGTAAGAAAAGATGTGCCTCATCAATCAGCATATAGATCAACGGGTGCTCGTCTGTGATATCTGTTTCTTCTTCACGATCCAGGAGACCCGCTTGAGCTTGCATCTCTATCGTTGTGTACAATGTTCTTTCAGTCATCTGTTTTCTGGCGATTATAGACACGATCAGATTCCTTAGTTGATAGCTGCCCAGCCGGCCCAGGTAGGAGATATCTAGAACGGTGATCTTGCCTCCTTCAGCGAACTCACAGTCCATACCATGCTTGGAAAATATGTTGAGTTCATCGATCAACGTGAATTGATTCACAAGGGACTCAGCAACTGGTTTATCGCCTTTCTTTTCATCTATCATCTTGTAAACATCGTCGAAGGAGAAAGACCCTTCTTTCTGCAGGTCGGTTATCACGCTGCTGAGAAGTGCTCCAACCGGTTCCGTAATCTTCAGATCGAAGAGTTCCAGCCATTCATGGACTTTTATGTCCCTTAGAGATAGTTCTAAAATATTATCGTAGTGAAGTTCTTCACCGATATCTTTTGCCCTTTCTACGGCACTCCTAGGGACTAGTACCCTCACCTTTTCCGAAAATTCCCTCGGTTCGACACCGAAGCGTTCCATCATCTGGATTTCTTTTTCATTGGTGTTTTCTTTTTTCAAACTGTGAAAGACGCTCATTGTGTCAACGAGTATAAGTGCTATCCTCCGTGAATGCCTTTCCTCAAGATTCGCGAACCCCTCTGCTATCACACCGAGTGTGTATGATTTGCCGGTCCCTCTTTTTCCAACTACGAGCATGCAGTGAGGTGAAACGATGTCTAGAAAGGTCCTGCCCATCTCTTCGTATTTCCCGCCGGGGTATGAAACGTTTCTGCCGAGGAAGCAGCAGCCCAAAGTCCCCATCCGCTCAGCGTCTTTCTGCGAGCGTCCGAGAATTTCATCAGCGCTGATCAGTTCGCTGACCTCTTTAGGCTGATTCTACGGTGATCACGGCGGTCTTCGTCATGGTGACGTCCCCCGTGTATCTGACCGTAACGTCGATAGTCCCGAAGTTCTCGTTTTGAGGGAGACTCGGGCTGCTAGTCGAAACACTGTATTCACCGTCTGATCCAGTCACTCCGGATTCGACAATACCACAACCTTCGAGTGTGACAGTTGCTCCTTCCAGAGGATTATCTTTTTGATCGTAAGCGGTCACCGTTATCTTCTTATCGTTTGTATCCATGCTTACAGGTTCTACCTCGATGGAGTCCAACTCCGTGCTCTGTGCACTCATCATCCATCCGACTATTATCGCCGTTCCGACTCCCGCAACCACCACCAGTATTATGAGGTAGAGGGGGAGTCCCTCTAATGCCCCTTGCGCGTTCAGGGTTCTTCTCTTTAGATTCACCATCTTATCGGCACACGGACTAAGGGTGACGGTATATAACTTTTTTGATTAAATTTATCTAAATTAATAATTAACGGTCCAAGTCAGGTTCGAACTCGTCGGATTATGGGCCCAGTAGCCCCCCTTCGGGTCGAAAGTGAAGTTGGAGGGATCGTAGTCGTAAGCGAGATTGTACTCTTTAGCGGCGTCAAAATATCCGACTCTGTCCACATCGGCCGGTAGGCCGTTATTACTTGAGATAGAACTCGGATAACCTACCATGTTCCAACCTGGATTTAGGATAATATCCGTCGAGGTCGGTTCTGTGCCGGTAATGGTCAGATTTGAGCCATAGGTCATATGTATCCATATGCCCATCTTCTCATCCCAATTTCTTAGGGAATTAAAATGTACATCTCTATTGGGACAGTACGTTTTCCAATCGCCTTTCTCGGAATCGAAATACATGACCTTGTCGTAGTTCCCCGATATACCGTAAACGTTGTGTTCTAAAATAGAAATCAAATTAGTGTCAGTGGGGATCAGATTTACAGAAATAAACCTCCATCCACTGCTTTCACCTCCGGCATCGAGTGAGAAGCCTTCGCTTCTGGCGAGTTTGATAGTGACGTTCTTGGTCGAGGTTTTCTCCAGGTTGGTATTCACATAAAATATACGATGAGTACCGCAGTCTATCATGTCCATCATGGTGCCGTTCTCAACGATGTAGTCATATCCAGCCGGCGGAGGTGCAACGTTGAATTCGACGAATGCATCGTTGAAATGTTCGTACAATCCATTGTCGATCCTAGCTACGACCTTGTTGTTCGTCCCGTCGTTAGCTGGATTGTAACTAATATCTAGGTTACCCAGGGGCATATCGTTAAATGCCGACCTTATCCCATCACCGTCATCATCGTAGGTGTATGTTTGGATATCCGTATCCTTTACCCTTATCATCCGATAGGAATCGCCCTCTTTTATATCCGAGGACACGATGTGTAGAGGCATATCCGGACTCCCGATATCTCCCGTCTGTTGAACACCGTTTTTATCATAAACCGTCGGATCGTGTGTATGACCGGCGCAGTAGAGCGATACGTCGTAATCGATGACCATCTGTCTTAACTGATCCCTCAACGTATCGTCATCGATTTTATCTGGATAGGAGGAATGGTGCATGAAGACGAATCTCTGGGTTTTGTCCATGTTGTCGGCGAGGTCGTTCTCGAGCCATGTAAGGTTGGCGGAGTTCAAAAGACCGTCTGCGTTAGTCAAACCGACGTACTTACCAGAGTTCACTATGGAAAAATGATAGTTTCCATAATCGAAGGAATAGTTGAAATATGGATTTACCCATCTTTTGTAGGATTCGATGTTCTGCCTGTTGTCCGATGTATCGTCGTATGACCAATCGTGATTTCCACTGCATGTATACACAGGCACGTTCAGATCCATCAGCATGTTCCTGAAAACCTGATCCTGTTCGATTCTAGCCGGGTCCTGTGAAAAGGTCCAGTACTGCTTATCAGAAACGTCACCGGAGATAACCATAAAGTCTGGATCGATGATATTCGTTTCCTTTATCGCCTGTTCAAAGTAAGTAGTCGCATGATCCCCGCTGGTGGAACCTATGTGTATATCCGTCATATGTAGGAACTTGAATTCGGGATCAAGTTCATCGACCGCCTTCACCGCGTGATACTCCATATCGCTTCCGAAATCGTTGCTCACCGTCAGGTTGTATAGTTCCTCCCTCGCTGAAGATGGTATCGTGAAGTTAAGCGCCCATATTCCATCTCCCTTGTCAGTGATCCCATTCAATAACATATCGTACGACTCCAGGTATGTGCCGTAATATTTCCATATCTCTGCACTCCAATTGCTGGATGCGGTAGCAACACTGGACTCAACTTCGACCAACATGGTCCGTTCCTTTTCCTGGATCTTCGGGATGGTGAAGATAGGTTTCAATATGTTGGGACAACCCTCTTCATATATGTTGAACATGAGTTCCGCATCGTTCTCGTCCACACCCTCGCTCCCATCCCACTCGCCGGATGTTTTTAACCAACCGATATCGTTGGTTTTTGTCAGATCACCGCCCACAGTGTGATTGCTCAACCAGAAGATACCGTGATATACAGCACCTTCCGGGGGCGGAACGGTATCATCGATCCCACCTCCGGGCTGGGCGGAGATGTCAACGGAATCATCACCTGTATCGCCGTCATCCTCCATAAGAGAGATTCTAAAAAGGACTTCATCACTCGATGAAGTGAATGTATGGGCATTTTCAACTATCATTACATCTTCACTCCCTGGCAGAGGTTCCTCAGAAGCTTCAATGCTCCATGTCAACCCTCCATCGTCGGAGAACTCTACAGTGTAATACCAATCCGCAGATGTGGATGGATCTATCTCATCGATCTGCCTTAGTTTATGGATCTCTAAGATGACATTTTTATTCCCTCTCTTGCTCGTGTGATGGATATATCCATCATTTAACCCCGCTGTAGGTATCGCTGATAGTATCAGAATCAGTATAAACAATACCCCGATCACTTTCCTCATGATAATCGATAAAAATACGTAGTTGAAGCTATAAAATATTATCGGGCAAATGTGTCCTGATATGGATCAAAGTAGTATTAAAAGTGACATCAACAGCAGGGGATATCTCGTTGTTATGAACCATTTAGGCATATTCTTCGCGGCTTTTTTACACGATGATTTAAGATCATCTTTTTCACTGCTCACGATGATCTTTTCTCCGATAAGAAGGATTATCGCGGTGTTAAGAACACCCATGCTTACGAAGATAACACTGCTGTACATGTTGTAAAACGACCATCCCAACAGTATCGGTTTAAGAAAAACACCTATAACAGCGATGATCCCCCCTCCGATAGTGAATACATAAGCTATCTTCATTGTTTTTCTAAGGTCGAAAAGGTGTGCCCATGTGGTGATGTCTTCACTTTTGTCTTCGTCGTAATCCTCGCAGGTGTTGACTAAAGTGATGCCTTCGTTTATGAGTGCATATCCGATGGAAAATACGATGATGTATAAGGATAGATTACCGTGGAATATGAACCATCCACCCAGTACGGGCAGAGTATACAAACCTATCAAAACAGGGAACGGGCTAAAAATACCCCTTTTTTTCACCCTGATCGGTTCTGCCGAGTAGATGTAACCGAACATCATCCCGGATAAAGCCAATACTGATGTGATGATATAACCGTTGATAAATAGATAGAAAGTGAGTAGGACGATGGCCACGCTTTCTAAAAGTATGAAAGATTTAACAGTACCTTTTCCAAGTGTTTCAACAGCATCGCTCATGTACTTCTTGTACTTTTTATCGATATCTATGTCGTATAGACAGTTAACGTTGCACGCGAAGGTTATGAGCAATAGATACAATGCCAGATAAAGTAAAGCCGGTGTAGAGACAACATCGCCGAAAGCGGAAGCCCCCAAGATCAATCCTAAGAGCGGGTGCGGTGGTGTTCCCAGCTGGATTTTGGCACGGCTGATCGCCAAGAATGCCTTTATTTTTTCCGACGTGGACATCACTCTACAATCTTTGATATGCATATATATAGTTAACCAAATAACAGTTTGAAAACACTACCAAAACATTTTATATGATTAAACACGTGTTAATTATAATAAACAAATATTTCCTTACGAGGAGGAAAAAAATGGAAAAAATAAAAGCGACTTCCCCGATATTTATAGCGATACTCATATCTGTATTCATGCTGATATCGGCGCTGTCAATAGGATATGTAGTGTCTAACAGTGATACGGGAGACATTCAATACGTTCTTGTTAAAAATCAAGGAAGATCGAGAGATGTATTGGATTCACAAGATTATGAGATAGCTGAAGATTACGGTGGTTTCTTTCTGATAAGAGCGAACAGTGAAAGGGTAAAGATGTTGGAAAAACAAGGCTTAATAATTGAAAGAATGGACAATCGAGATTTTGTGGCTTTGAACTCCTATTCTTTCAACACCCGGGATGGAGAGCCTGATGTACCGTCCAACCTGCGTATAGGGGGTTATCCCTATGGCGTTAGAGGTTATTACATCGTTCAATTCGTTGGACCCATAAAACCAGAATGGAAGGCGGAATTGGAAGGCATGGGCGCAAACCTTCACGAGTACCGTCACAGATACAACTTCGTCGTCGAGATGGACAGAACAACTATGCGAACGGTTGAAGACCTTGACTTCGTCAACTGGGTAGGCATCTATCAACCAGCTTACAAAATAAATGTAGATGATTACAGCGATGAAGATGTTACATTGAATGTATATCTCTTCTCGTCCGCAGACCCGAACATAGTGGTCAGCAAGCTATCATCGCTAGGCGGTGAAATACGGGAGATAAGAGAAGATATCGTGTCTACGAGGATATCTGGAAATGCAGTGGAAACCATAGCAAATTTCCACAATGTCAAAACTATAAGCGAAGGTGGCGCTG
>CAZHUM010000063.1:0-11152 GCA_964535805.1 uncultured Thermoplasmata archaeon | reverse complement strand
ATCCCAATACTCAATCCCAGAATCGTTTCGTCCTGGCGTAGAGTATCTCCGCCCGGAGCAGAGCCCTAAGAAAGTCATCTTCTTCCCGATAGTAATCCCCGAGTATCCTACCTGCCTTTTGATGCCCGACCCCTCGAGCGGCCAAAGCCATCACAGCCCTGTGTTTATAGACCCTAGCTAGATCCGCTAACTTATAGTACTCTTTCAACTTTTTCTTCTCCTCACCAGTCAACTTCTCCCCCTTCTTATCGACTATCTTCTCGTCCTGGTAGGGTCTCAGCGGAACCACCATGGCCGACCCGCACATGGGGCACGACGGCTTATCCACATCTCGAACCCGCTTCCTCCTCCTTGTCCCGCACTTCAAACACTTCATGATCACTGCCTCGGACTCCAGCCTATCTTTGAACGACATCAGCACCGCGTGGCTGACCCTGTCAGGGCTCAGGAACTCTTTGTGCTTCTCCAAACCGGCTTCAGCGATGGGAGATATACCGTGCTGGACTCCGATATCGATCTCACCCGTGTGGATCCCATCCAATACCCTCTTTACCCCGTACAGGTCCATGTTATCCCTCAGTGTCTTATCCACCGCCTCCCTGTAGAGCGGGCTCCCCTCGAAGGTCTCTATCAACCTATCTAGGTTGATATGTCTGTAATCCACGTCCTTCTTAACGGCTCCGAACTTCTTGGCGACGTGAAGGAACCTCCATCTAAAAAAGGAAGAGTTCCCCATGGCTTTCTTCAATAGATCTTTCACATGCTCTGGGTTCGTATCGAACAATACCTCTCTGACCATCTCGGGTCTGACCCTCCTTGAGATCTTCATCATTATACGGTATGGGTCCGTCTGCAGGCCCACGGATTCGCCGATCCTGGTGGACAGAAGCGCCGCCACCAACCGCCCCAACGTTTCGTTGACTTTGCTGCCGAAGCACGAGTTGATTATGCAGGTATCATCGTGGAATTCTATAACGATGCGCTCATCCGTCGGCATCAAGAACTCACACTGCTCTTTCATATAATCCCTGAACTTTTTCTTGGTATGATCATCGACGATCTCTTCATCCCAATCATCCAGATCTCCTTTCTCCCTGAGCCGGCCCACTTCCTGAGCTACCTCTAAAGGCACGGGTATGTCCTCGCCGCTCCAATCCGGTATCTTACCTATGTCGCCCACGGGATTGGAGACCACTATATTATCTTCGATATCGATTATCCGCCACGCCTTCCCTTGTAAAGTGACCACCCCGCCGATCTCGACCTGATTCGCAACGAAGCTCTCGTCCAGCGTCCCGATGATCCCACCGCTGGCCATGTTTTTCATCAGGAACGTTTTCTCGTCGGGTATCATAGATATATTATCATAAAAGTACTTCAGCGAGGACCTGCGCTTACCTATCTCCCCCTTTTCGTCGTCCTTCCAGATCACCCTTATCTCTGCCAACTGCTCTATCAACTCGTCGAACTCGCTTCGCTCCATACGCCTGAACGGGTAAGCCCTCTTCGCCATCTCGTAGAACCCACCCACGTCCACCCTCTTCTCCGAGTGAACCGTAGAGATTATCTGGTTCGCTAGAACACTGATGGGTTTCTCGGGGATATCGGTCTCCTCCAGCTCACCAGCCAAAGCCCTCCTGGCGATAACGGCAGCTTCGGAGATGTCGTCCATGTTTGTTGATATAACGGTTCCCTCTGACCGCCCACCGACCTCGTGGCCCGATCTCCCAAGCCTCTGCACCCAACGTGTCACCTGCCTCGGAGATTGATACTGCAGCACGAAATCCGTGTTACCCAGATCGATACCCAATTCCATGGAAGAAGTGCAGATCAATGCCTTCAATACCCCTTCACGGAATCTGTTCTCCACTTCGATCCTGGATTCCTTGGAAAGCGAACCGTGATGAACACCGATATCGTAATCCTCGTCCCACATGTTGAAGCAAGAAGCGAGGATCTCCGCCGAATCCCTCGTATTCACGAAGAATAACGTCGAATCGTGCGAATCTATGAGTTCCCTGCAGCGCCTCACGTCGGTCGCCTTACGCACATCGCATCTCATCTTATCCGCCAGGCCCTTGTCCCTCCTCTTCTTCTCCTTGGGATACTCGACGTGCATCCTGCCGGTCTTCTCGACTTCGGTCTTCACTATCTCCCCTTCTCTCCCCTCACCCGTCAAAAAATCAAGAACCTTCTCTGGACTGCCGACGGTTGCAGACAATCCAACCCTTTGAAACTCCTTTCCCGTTAGAACACATAATCTCTCGAGAGCCAGAGATAACTGAGATCCTCTTTCATCCACCGCTAATTCGTTGAGTTCGTCCACAACGACGTACTCCACCCTCTTCAGCCCTTCCCTCAGTCTCCTGCCGGTGAACATGATCTGTAGGGTCTCCGGGGTGGTTACCAAAAATTCAGGCGGGTTCAGCGACTGCTTCCTTCTCTCACTCCTGCCGGTATCACCGTGCCTGACGCTCACTCTGAAATCCAATCTCTCCGCGAACTCGCTCATCCTCTGGACCATGTCCCTGTTCAGTGCCTTGAGGGGAGTGATATACAGCACTTTGAACCCCTCTCCTTTCCCCACTCTACCCTCATCTCTACCCTCCGCTTTCTCCTCCACTTTATCCTCCGCTTTACCCTTCAAGATGTTGTCAAGGATCGGAAGCACGGCGGCCTCGGTCTTACCGATACCAGTCGGTGCGATAACGAGTGTATTCTTTTTATCTAAAATAGGTGGTATCGCGTTCTGCTGGGGTCTGGTCTCCTCCTCTATACCCAGGTCGTCTAAAACATTCCTGATATCTTCCGATAAAAGCTCAAAAGCTCCCACGTTGATCCCCTTCTATCTCACTGGGGGCTAGGTTTTTCACCCGTCGGTATGGGTATGCTCTTTATCTTGAGCAGAGATGTGAGCTTGTCCAAAAGTCTTTCTTTCTGCTCGCCTACCAGTGCGTTATCCAGCACCTCGCCGAGGTTGTCCACCGGTATGACTTCGATCGTGTCCTCGTATCTGCTCTCCAGCACCACGTCCTTAACGTTCGTCCTGGGGATTATGACCCTCTTCATACCGCTCTCTGCAGCCGCTTCAATTTTTGCGGTCACGGCTCCAACAGGTAGTACCTGTCCCCTCACGCTCAGCGAGCCGGTCATGGCGGTCTTCTGGTCGATGGGTATCCCCTCGAGCGCCGATATGACCGCTGTAGCCACGGATATCGAGGCTGAATCGCCTTCCACCCCTTCCTGGGTACCTATGAACTGTATATGAACGTCGTACTTGGAAATATCTTCACCAGTGTATTTCTTCACGAGTGCGGAAACGTTCTGGACCGCCTCCTTGGCTATGGAACCGAGCTTACCTGTAGCCACCACTTTACCCTCTTCTCTAGAGAGTGCCGGTGTGACCTCCGCCGCGATGGGCAGAACTATGCCGGAGTACTCTGATATACCAGCTTGGTCTCCTCCTAGGGCAGCCAGCCCGTTGACAACGCCGACGGTTTCTCCCTCGGTCTGGTACGTGCTGTACTCCTTCCTCTTCTTGATGTACCTGTCAGCGACCTGCTGCTCCAGTGATTTCGCTATCTTCTTTGCTTCGAGAACATCCTCTGCCAGTGCGAACCGGTGTCTTTTCTCTACGGCCAGGTCTCCAGCGACCCTCACAAGTCCTCCCAACTCCCTGAGTCTTAGTGTGAGTTCTCCACGTTTATTAGCCCTCCTCTGAGCCTCCCTTATGACCTCCTCGATGGCATCCTTGCTGAAATGTGGGATCTTCATCTTGTCTTTTGTGACCTCCTGGGCGATGAACCTTATCAACTTAAGTCTGTTCCCGTGTGTATCGTCCATGGTATCGTTGACGTACACTTCGTATCCGTAACCCCTTATCCTTGAACGTAGGGCGGGATGCATGCCTCCTATGGCTCTTCCCTGTTCGTCCTTAGCTCCGTAGATCGAATCCAGATTTCCAGCGGCCACAAGAACGAAATCCGTGGGTACCGGTTCAGATTTAACCATGGCTCCACTGCTCCTCTCGCTCTGCCCGGTTATAGAAAATTTCTTCTCCTGCATAGCGGTCAGCAGGCTCTGCTGTGACGACATCTTGAGCATGTTGATCTCGTCGATGAAAAGAACGCCTTTGTGGGCGTTGTGGATCGCTCCCGTCTCTACCCTGTGGTGCGCCGGTGTCTCTAAACCTCCGCTCTGGAACGGGTCGTGCTTTACGTCTCCGAGTAGCGCACCCGACTGTGCTCCCGTGGCATCCACGAAGGGTGGTTTATCTCCAGGATCCTTGCTCAAGAGCATCTTGGGTATCTCCCTGTCCTTATCTCCTCCCATACCGCTCATACTACCCGCTCTCAATGCGATCAAAAGCATGGCTGCGGCGATCACGCCGAAGAAAACTATAAGATAGTTACCGGTGAATATGGAGAGCATTATCGCGGATGCGATGATCAAACCCAGGATCATCAGCATGCCCTGGTTCTTCTGCTGAGCCTTCTTCAAAGCCCTCTTCCTGTGGGATTGGACGATGTCTTTTCCCTTGCCAGATGGCACAGTTCTGACCTTTGGCTTGTTCTCGTCTTCGTCATTCGGATAACAGAGTATGTCCTCCATCTCACTGGACGGAAGAAAATCTATCATGGCCTGAGCCAGCATCGACTTGCCCGTTCCCGGGGGTCCGATCAGCATCACGTGCCTGTGCTGCTTGGCGGCTTTCTTGACAACGGATACCGCTTCGTCCTGACCGATGACTTGATCAGCGATAAGATCCGGCACTTCGATATCCTTGGTGCTGTTGATATCGACTTCGTCTATCCACTCCCCCACTGGCTTCACATCCGAGTGACGGGTTTTATCATCCGTTTTCCTTCTATCCATGGACTTCCTCGATCTTCTGTTCTTTCTAGGTTTTCTAGGCTTTCTAGAAACATCTTCTATATTATCTCTTTCCATCTACTGCACCGGTTGGCTCTTTTTCATTGAACTCTCAGCTAAATAAACTTTTGGTTTATAGTGCAGGAATAGTGCAGGACGAAACTTTAGGTTACAGTTTTGCCCTCCACACATATTCAATGACATAGGTTTTTTCACAGGCGTTATGTCCTCGATCATATTACCGAACACCTATCAAAAGAATTTTCCCAGCTCGTCTATTACCTCGTCCACGTCAACGCAGGACTCTACACTGTCTATATCCCAGGTACCCAGCCCTAAGATCTTCTTGTGATATTTTGTAGCCATGGCGATCTCCGAAAGTGTACCGTATCCCCCGTCCACCGCCACCACTATATCTCCATTTAGAACCACCAAGCTGTTCCTCAGCATGCCGAGGTTGGTGACTATGGAGTGATCCAGGTACTCGTTTCCTTCCTCCCGGCTGGAAGAAGGCAGTATACCGATAGTGGTACCCCCGTTTTCTTGAGCACCTTTACATGCCGCCTCCATGACACCACCTCTACCGCCGCAAACGAGCACGGCACCCAACTCTGCGATGCCTTTGCCCAGTTCGTACGCGAACTCGCAGTCCATATCACTGCAGTTCCCTGCATCTCCTCCGATCACGCTGACGTACATACGTTTACTATCGACCCCGCGATTAATATCTTTTTCTTATCCCACCAAATATATAGCAAACAGCCAATTTTAAATAATCCGCCCACGTACCGTGCACGGTAAATACATGGATTGGAAGATAAGTGACAGGGTAAAACAGGCCGTCAAAGTCATCCTGAGCCTTTCTCTCATAATCTACGTCATCTACTCCGCCGGACCCTACATGATACTAGCACAGCTGAAGGATGTCATACTATACCTCTTCATGATCACCGTTTTTCTGGGAGTCTTTCGGATAGCGATCAGTGCAAAGAAGTGGCAGATCTTGCTCAAAGCCAAAGAGATCCATGTTCATTATCCAGAAGTCCTTAAACTCTACTACATAGGCAATTTCTTCAACATGTTCTTACCGACCAACGTCGGCGGAGACGTGATCAAAGCCCACAAGATGTCCAAGAGGGCGGAAAAAGCGGGAAAAAAGGTAGAAGCCTACTCATCGGTCTTTATGGAGAGGTTCACCGGCGTGATAGCCCTGCTCTGCCTGACCCTGGTATCATCGATCATCTACTTCCAGAATATCCCGAAGGATATTCTATTCATGATCTTCGTGATCATACTGCCCCTTGTCATCGTGGGAACGATACTCCTGTTCAGCACGGCCATGGCAAAAAGATTCGAAAAATTCCTACACCGCCTGCTAGGTACCCACAATCCATTCTCCATAAAGGAAAAACTCAGCAAGCTATACCGGTCTATCGTAGATTACCGGCACAAGAAGAGAGCCCTGGCCCTCTCACTGATCATCTCTTTCATCTTCCACACGATCCTGGTCATCACTAACTACATCCTGGCACTTTCCCTGGGCTTCTACGTCCCGATCCAGTACTTCTTCATCTTCGTACCCCTGACTTCAATGATACTTTTCCTACCCATATCGGTAAGGGGCTTCGGTGTCAGGGAGGCGCTCTACATGTTCTTCTTCGCTACTGTAGGGGTCTCCGCCTCCCAAGCGGTATCCCTGTCATTTCTAGTCCAGATCCTCGGTATAATCGGTTCTCTAACCGGTGGATTCGTTTACCTGTTCTCAAGAGAAAAGCTCTGAATACCTAGAAAACCACTCTATTTTACAACGAACCACGGAACCGAGTTCAAGACATCGTGATAGGGCAAAAAAGAGTGCCCGTAGAACCCGTCCTCTCCCAGGTACTCACCGTGATCGGCGGTTATAACCATCTTACCCCTCCCCCTTTCCATCATAGAATTCAACTTTTTTATCGACTTCATCACTTCCTCAAGGTTCTTCTCATAGGCTTCACAAAGCGCATGGTGACCGTCCCTCCTGAGAACCTCGTGCATCGGCGTCATCGGCGGAAGCCCGAGCACTCTGAGAAGTTTCCTAGTCCTCCTCCCGCCCAAGGTCCACCTGACCCTGGACCCTATGAAGTTACGCAGGTTTCTCTTGAAGTTGTCGTGAGCCTTGGGATCCCTCTGCTTGGGCATGGATGGATTCTTAATAGAAAGATATGGAAAGTGGGGCTGCATGTAGTGTGCTATAACCTTCTTATCCGGGTACCTATCTACGGAATCCAGTATATATTCGCTGACAACGTCAGGCGGGACGGTGCCCTTCTCGTCGTCCCACCCCTTGAGCCAGACGTCCTCTATCTTAAAGAAGTGATCCACAGCTTTGAAGCCGTTCACATCAGTCATGGAGTTTATGTGTGGCGTCGTCGATATGTATACGATATCTTTGTAGATCCCTTTGAATGTAGACTTCGCCCATTCCGACGTGGCCACTCCCTTTTTACAGTCAACAGCAGAAGCCACCTTCATCAGATCCCCCTCCAGAAATCGCGGATACGCCTTTTTGAAATAATCGAACCTGCAGGCATCTAACACGAGCAAAAAAGTCCAGTCTCTTTTCTCTATCAGTTCACGCTGGTGCCTCATCTTCTTTCACCAGTTCCACCCAATTCAAACCACGGCACTTCCACCAACTCCTTCACCCCTTCGAACTCGTGACCGAACCTACCGTTCTCGCCCAGCAGTTCACCGTGGTCCGCCGTGATTATCACCTTACCTCTGGAAGCCATGTCCGTCTCTTTTAACAATTTCTTGATACAGTACAGAGCCCTTTTTAGATTGTCACCGTATGCCCTCTTGACACCGTCTTCACCTACTTTCCTCAGTGCATCGTCCATGGGGCTGAGCGGAGGCAGGCCCAGTATCGACATGACCCTGACCGCTGTCATATCTCCTATCATATTCCTAGCCAATGCGACCATCTTGTTCCTGAGCTTCCTGGACAGTGATTCCCTGGACTCCGGCGCCCTTTTCTTCTTCGTCGACGGTGGACCCAGGGATAGATATGGTGTGTGCGGCTGCATGAAATGGATGATGAATCTTTTGTCTGGATACTCCTCGATTATCTCTTTTGCCCTGCGGCATACGTCCACCGGAAGCACAGTGCCCATCTCCTCGTTCCATTCGCTGTCCCAGATGTCGTAAATCTTGCCGAAGTGTTCACCCCCCTCGAAGCCCTCGACCATCATGTTTGAATTCACCCTGGGGTGGGATGAGATATGGATTATATCGTCGTATCTATCAGTAAAAACGTTCCTGTACCATACCGATGTGGGTGCACCTTCCCCTTGAAAAGCAGGTGATCCAGCTCTCTTAAGGCTCCCCTTTAACCCGCAGAACTTCTCGAAGTAATCGTGCCTGCAGGCGTCAAGGACGATCATATATTTCCAGTCTACGTTGTCCACGAGCTTTTTATGGGATACCAGTCCATCCATCGATTTCTCTCCTTTATCAAGCCCTATATGGAACTCATATAAAAACCTGAACTTCGGAACATCTTTATCTCCCAGGATAAGATAAACACCCCAGAGCAGGAGTGCGGAAGCCACAGCCGTAGCCAAGAACGACATCATCAATAAACCCGGATCGGGGTAACTCGAAAGATTTCTCACGCCTCTAGAGATCGATAGGAAAACCATATTCAGGAAGAAGATGTATGCAAAACGTTTATCGCGGACAACGTAGAACAATAGTGTAGGAAGCAGCATTACATAGTACTCCCAGTGTATCTTGGGGTAGAAAATCAGAAACACTGAAAGGGTACACGTGAACACTGCCAGTGCATTCAACTCTTTCCTGTAAGACACGTACAAGATCAGCAGCTCCAGCACACCAAGGAATATGATTATCACCGTGGAGTTGATCAACACCCCGGGTACGGCAGAGAAATCAGCGAGTCTCGCCCAAATCGATACACCTCCCAGCGTGCTCTTGGACGCGCCACCCCCGTAGAACTTGACGAACCAGAGAACCTTGTGTCCCCATAATAGATAGAACAATGATAAAACACTTACAGCAGTGATAACCGAAGTGACCAAATACACCAACCGATCCCTTATCTTGCCGCGGTAAAACAGCTGGATAGGCACCAAGAACCCGCTCCATATCTTGGTTATAACGCCCAGACCGATGAAAACGGAAGCCGATCTCTTCCTATTCCTGGAGATCAAATAGATCGATAAAATTATGCTGAACGCGATGATCCCCTCGTCCTGAAAAACCGAATAAAGCGATATGGGATTGAGTAAAAATAAAATGGATGCCAGCAGTGCCTTTCCACCGTCCAATTTCTCGAATGCATAAAAGAGCAGCAGGGCATCGACCAGGAAAAACAATGAGAAGTAAAGATAGAACGACAGGAAGAACCCCCCCAGCTCAACGGAGGGTGCCAGCACATGCGGTATCACGAAGAAGAAATTGATCAGCGGCGGCGGTCCGGTTCTCACGTCCTCGTACAGATTACCCCCCTCTGCGATCACGGAAGCCCTCCTGTCGAACCTAGGGATATCTCCCTTGTCCATCCTGTAGTAGTACGATATCCCACCGTCCCGAGTGAATTCTTTTTCGCCCTCCCAGACGCTATCGTCACCTTCCTCAGCCGGCCTTAACCTAACTTTACCGCTCTGGCCCCAGGAAGTCTCATAATACACGTTCACCCTGCCGATGTGCACCATAGCCGTATAATCATCGACCGCCCAGCTGAAGGTAACACTTTCACCACGGGAAACGTTCAGAAAGAGCCTGCCTTGCGAGCCGTTTTGATAGGGCACTGGTCCCGTATCCACACCCCATCCACCCTGGGTCGTTTCGACCGGTGCAGCCTCGGAGGGATAATATGCCAGTTGTGTAGTTGAATGAAGGTTGGCGTAGTATAACGACATGGGTAAAAAGACCACCGCCCAGATCACCAAGATAAGCATCAACTTTCTCGCGGTGGAAAGCCCACTCAACCGCTTCCAGATAGAAGTAAGATGATCCCCCAAAGAACTCTTACTCATTCATACCCTCCCGTGCACCTTGTAGTCCGTAGATGTCGAAATACATATCTGGAATATCGGTCATTATCTTCGATTGGAAGTATCAAGTCGATATAAAGATTTTTTCGGAAAATTTAACATGATCAATTTCACCGACCCCCCGATTTTCATTATATATATCATCTCCCCTATGAGCAATGAGCGATCAACCATGTTAGTCGAAGCCGAACCTATAGAAAAAAGAGATAGCATCAAACTCACATTCGATAACGACGAAGATTACAATTCGGTGATCAAATCCATAGATGGAAACCGATGGAATCCAGATGGAAGTTATTGGATTCTACCCAGGACCCAGAACGTCGTCGAAACCATAGCTGAGACATTCAAAGAAGAAGACCTGAAAATCGAAAACTCTCTTTTCTTCACGGAATTTTTAAACAAAGCTAGAAACATTATGACATCCAGAAAGTACAGCGATGACACCATCGAAACGTACATGCACTACATGGAGGATTTCTTCACCTTCATCAACAAGAACCCGGACTTCGCAGATTCCGATGACATATCCCTTTATTTCTCGTACCTTGCAGGAGAAAAAGACGTGTCAACCTCCACGCTCAACGTGGCACTGAGTGCGGTAAAATTCTACTACGACGAAATCTCACCGATCAACTTCCCCAGGGGTATCAAGAGGCCGAGGAAATCTCAGAAACTTCCTGAGATACTCACAAAACAAGAGATCTCACGGATACTCTCCGTTCTGGACAACATCAAACACCGGGCGATCATCACCCTGGTCTACTCGGCGGGACTCAGAGTCAGTGAAGTTGTAAATCTAAAGGTAGCAGACCTGGACTTCGATAGAAATTCGATCCACATACGCGGAGCAAAGGGGAGAAAGGACCGCTATACAATACTCTCAGAAAAAGCCGCCCAGACCCTGAACATCTACATAAAAGCCATGAGACCGAACAGATGGCTCTTCCCGGGTCAAAAGGAGGGGACCCACATCACAAGAAGAACAGCTCAAGTAGTCTTCAAAAAGGCAGCCAAAAAGGCAAAAATCCAAAAGGACGTCAGCATCCACTCCCTCCGGCATTCCTTCGCCACCCACTTATTAGAGAACGGCACGGACATCAGATACATCCAGAGACTCCTGGGACACAAATCCACAAAAACCACAGAGCGCTACACCCACGTTTCAAACGAGACCCTCCGCAACATCCAAAGCCCCTTGGACTGTATGTAATACCTTCCAT
>CAZHUM010000062.1:0-11194 GCA_964535805.1 uncultured Thermoplasmata archaeon | reverse complement strand
CTACTCGGAATTATAAATTCCAAGAGTTCATCAATCAAAGATTGACTCACTACTCGGAATTATAAATTCCAAGAGCTCCTAAATTGCTCACGCAATTTACTCGTGAAACAAATCCCGTTCACGGAAAAAAAGGGCCGTGACCGGGATTTGAACCCGGGCCAGGGGATCCACAGTCCCACATGCTGCCATTGTAGTCCGTACGGGGACCCGAACGGATGGCTACACTACCACGGCCAATATGATAATCTCATCAAAATAGGATTTGGTATAATATCTTTTCCCAAGGGCGAAGTGGATTTTTTTTATGATTCAAGACCTTCAAGATCAAAATTTGAAGTTATATCTTCTATCCTATCTTTAATATCATCGTTTATTTGAAATTCTATTAGCAGTAACACTAATTTCATCCTTAGAAGTTCAGGGTACGTCATATTCTCGAGTTTTTTGCAGCCATTAATTATTTTACGACTCGATAATTTATTGATATCCAGACAGAGTTTAGCGATCTTTTCTGCTAATTCATCGGATGCATCGTTTCTTATTCCAAATCCATCTAGCTTTTCCAAAATTTTCTTCATCTCCAGTATATTTTCCCAATCCAAAGAAGGAGCGATTTTGTTGTTTCCCGTAGAATCTGAACTGATCCCTTTGGGACATAATAAGAAAACGTTGGCAGTCCTTCTGAATGTTTTTTCATAGCAGTCTCTCTCCGATCTTGGTACTTCTTCTATATACCCCCCTTCACGGAGTTTATCGATATGTCTGTAAACATTGGACCTGGATTTGCTCACCCCTCCAGTAATCTCATTTGCATTTAAAGGACCGTCTCTTAATAAAGCTAAAATTTTGGATCTTGTTTCATCCAAGATCATCTCTATGTTTTTTGGGTCTTTGATTATTTTTATATCAGAACGCAAATCAAATCACTAAAGAGCATAATCGGTTCATAAATATAAATATTTTGTATAATTAATCACTTTTCGACCTTAAAATATGAAGCGATATCCTCGATTTTCTCCTTCATCTCTGGATTTTTCTCACTCTCCAATAATATCAACATGGTGTGAAATCTGACTAGATTGTAGAAACCCATAGTTCCTTCTTCGATCTCGGTATCGTATATTTTAGGCACTAGAGTTTCTTTTAGATATGAAAAGAAATCCGACAATCCTTCTATCACTTCTTCATCATTATGGTTTTTATAACCTGCGTTGTCTAATCTATTAAGTAATAGTCTAGTTTCCTTTTCCTTACATTCGATAAAATTTTTTTGATGTTGGTACTTGTTCAATGGTTCAGGTGCGAATAAAAAAACCGAGGCACACCTTTTATAGACTTTCTCTGGAATACGGTGTGTCCACCTTGCTTCACATTCCTCTACATAGCCGTGCTCTTCTAGTTTTTTAATGTGGCGATACACTGTAGACTGATCCCTATCCAAAGCCTCGGCCATCTGTGCGATGGTCATATTATTAATCTTTAAAAGATTTAGAATGTTATTTCTTGAATTTTCAGTAGCAACCTTTATCGCTTCGACATCGTCGATGACCTTTACATCCTCCGTCATTCAAAGACTATAATAAAACCGTTTGATATTTATCTTTCGAAGCGTTTGCATGAGCATGCATAATGTCATCGTTCTATCTTAGAAATGATCTCATTTTTCATCTTGTTAAGGTCCTTATCCTTATCGATCTCAACGAGAAATAGAAGTAGTTTCAAACGAAGTAGTCTGGGATAATCTATCTCGCCCATCTCCGTATCTAAACCTTCGAGTTTATTTTCTATGATGTTGTTCAGCTTAGTAAAAAAATCAGTTATATTATCGACGAGCATTTCCTGGTGTACATCATATCCAATTATTTCGATCAATTCCATGAGCCTTTCAGCGTGTTCTCTTTCCCATTTTATTGCGATATTTGCGGATTCCTCGCCGTCAAGATTCCTTGGGGAAAGTAAAAATATATTCGCCGTCCGTCCGTATTTTTTCTCGGGTATATGGTGTATCTTCCTTTCACCGCATACTTCGATGAACCCCGAACCTTCCAACTTTTTGATATGCCTGTAGATAGTTGATTGATCCTTGTTCAGGGCTTCAGCAAGTTGTGATATAGTCATATCATTAACCCTCAATAACGAGAGTATTTTGCTCCGGGTACTTTCGACGGACATTTTAATGGCATCTATGTCCCGGATGATCTTGACGTCCTTCTTCATGCCTACAATAGTTATTAATTATAAGATAAATAAACTTTTGGTTTGCACGTCTATGCATGAATTCTTAAATAGTTTTCGATAAGAACTTTACCCACTGGCTAAGATCAAATCCGCATCAGACATCTATTTCACTGACAATCTCTTCTCCGTTCTCTTCACTTATCTTTTTGATCTCTCCTTCGGCTTCCTCTAGTTTCTTCGAGCAGTGTTCTACAAGTTTCATCCCTAGTTCGTACATCCGGATGGCTTCTTCCAGTGACGCTTTGTTCATCTCAAGTTTGTCGTTTATCTCTTCCAGCTTTTCAATAGCTTCCTGAAAACTCATCTCTTCTACATCTATTTCTTCTTCAGACATTTTTTTACCTCCTTGATCTCAGCTTCGGCATCTCCATCACAGAATTTGATCATGATCTTTTCACCTATAATCAGATCTTCCACACATTTAACGAACTCCCCCTTATCGTTCTGAACTATAGCAAATCCCCGGTCTAGGGTTTCGAAGGGTCCCAGGGCTTTCAACCTTTCCCTCTGGACGGTAAATCTATTTCTTAAAGTATCAACTGCGATTTTCAAATTTCTGATGAGTTCTCCATGAATGTCATCCAACTTCTGGATATGCTCTTCCAACAGCATCTCCGGTCTGATGTAGATGGGGCTGGATGAAAGGGTTTCAAGTTTACTCCTCAGGTCAGACACTAAATTCGATAATGCAGTATTCAATCTCAGTTCTTCTTTCGATATATTTCTTAGCAGTTCTCTCTTCTCGGGAACCGCCTTCTCAGCAGCTGCCGATGGCGTAGGAGCTCTGTGATCCGCAGCGAAGTCGGATATCAGGAAATCGGTCTCGTGACCTACTGCCGATATTACCGGCGTATCAGCATTGAATATAGCCCTGGCTACGACTTCTTCGTTGAAGCACCAAAGATCTTCGATAGACCCTCCCCCTCTACCTACTATCATCACATCTACTTTCCCGTCGATGAGTTCGATGGCTCGGGCGATCTTAGGAGCTGCATCCCTACCCTGTACTGGGGCGGGAGATAGAAGTATTTCTATATTCTCAAAACGACGCTTCAATACACTTACGATATCTCTAAGCGCTGCTCCTTCTCCCGAAGTGACCACTCCGGCTTTTTTAGGTAAGAACGGAACCTCCTTCTTGTATTCCTCGGAGAAAAGACCCTCTTCCTCTAATCTGGATTTCAATTTCTCATATGCCAGGTACAATTTTCCGATCCCTCCCAGGACCATCTCCTTGATTATCAGTTGGTAGCTGCCTTTGGGAGTGTACAGACTAATCGCACCCCTGCAGAGCACATCCATGCCCTCTTCGGGTTCGAATTCCAATTCTTTGTTATCCCCGTGGAACATAACACAGTTTATCTCGCTTTTTTCGTCCTTCAGGATGAAATACATGTGTTTGTTATTATGATGCGAGAAATTGGATATCTCCCCCCTAACCCATATGTCCTGTAGATTTTCATCTCTCACGAACAAGGATTTTACGTAAAGGTTCAAATCGGTGACCGAGAATATGTTCTGTCCAAACTCCTTTTCATCTGTACTTTCCATCCGCAAAATAATTATTTGGATACTATAAATAGTTGTGGAACACGGGTGAGTGAAAGTAAAAGTTGCTATAAAAATATATATCACACACATCAATCGAGTAATATGACAACGGCTTTGACCGGAACGCCAGGTGTTGGAAAAACCACTGCTGCCGATGAACTCAGAGATGAAGGATATAGAGTTTTAGACCTAAACGAGTTCATCCATGAAAAAGGATTGAGGGGTGATAGGGACGAAGACAGGGACACCTACGAAGTCGATCTAAAGGGGTTGAAGATCATCTACGAAGATGATGCACCACCACATGATATCGTAGATGGCCATTTATCACATAATCTGAACGTATCACGGATAATAATACTAAGGTGCGCACCGACTGAATTGAAAGAGCGTGTGAAGTCCAAGGATTGGTCGGAAAAGAAGAAGAAAGAGAACATCGAGGCCGAGACCATGGACGTTATATTGATAGAGTCTATCCAAGGGGGAGAAGACGTTTACGAGATCGACACAACAGATAAAGGACCAGAAGAGGTCAAGGAGTCCATTATCGAGATATTGAATGGAAACACCGAAAAATATCTCCCTGGCCGTGTTGATTGGACGAAATATATCGATTCATAAACAATTTTATAGTTGTATTTCTATTGACCTTTAGATGGTATTGGACAGCCACAGGGATAAGGCAGAAGTCGTTTTGCTACCAGTAGCCAAAAAATTTAGGAATGTCAACCCTAATCTCCTGACATGGATCGCACTTCTCTCAGCGGTTCTAGCAGGCATTTTCTTTTACTTGGCTAGGTCTTACCTATTCATACTGCTCGGGGCGTTCATGGTTCTTTTCAACTCATTCTTTGATGCACTGGACGGAAGGGTGGCGAAGTTAGCCGGTAAAGCTTCTAAAAAGGGCGATTTTCTGGACCACGCCTTCGACCGTTATGCGGATATCCTCATCATCGGCGGTATCGCTTTCGGACCGTTGTGCAGACTCTGGATAGGTGTCCTTGCACTCCTGGGAGTACTGATGACCAGTTACATGGGAACTCAAGCACACGCTGTGGGAGTAGGAAGAAATTACGGTGGTATCGCTGGTCGAGCAGACAGATTGATACTGCTTATCTTCGTCCCGATAATATTCGTGATATTGGATCTATTCTACACTACACGGTTCATCGTCTTTGAATACAGGATCGGTTTCATGGAACTGCTGATGGTCTGGCTCGCGGTAACGGGGCATTTAACGGCGGTTCATAGAGGTGTCTCATCGTGGAACGAATTGAATTCTAAAGAAAAGAATAGGTGATGACCTATAAAACCGTTTAAAGAGCGTTTACCCGGAATCGGACTATTTGTAGCAGGCTTTTTATCATTCATCATCTCTTATCTATGGTTCACTTACTGTCTTATCCTTTTTTTGAGTGCAGCGATGATGATCTGGGGGGTGAGGTTAATTTTCGGTGTAAATAAACGGCCTCCCAATATTGTATCCGATAAGATGACCTACGAGTGGAAAAAACTCGAACAAGAGGGAAAAATTAGGCGGTGAGTATCATTCCTCATCGTCTTTGCTTTCTTCACCATCTTCATACTTCTCTGGATTCTTCCTCTTGTCTTTTTTCTTGACCGAATAATATGTGAGTGGATGGGTCATCCATTCCTGCTCGCAAAGTCTATCGGGTCCGTAACAGATGCCGTTGGTCTTCATGAGATCGCACCCTGGTGGTGTGTACTCCGTCCCGGATATCTCGCCGATGATATGCTCGATCTGGTACTGTGCTAGATCTACATCGAAATCGGGTGATTCGCTGAAGACCGAGATTATCTGTTTCTCCGAGAGCCCGACCTTGTGTAAAAAAGCCGTGAGAGCGAACCTGGCTTCGTGTGATAGATTCACTCCTTCTTTCTGAAGAGCCAACATCTTCTTGATGCAGGGCGGGAATAGATCGGTTTCCACTCTGCCTAGGTCAACGCTTTCGAAGTCGGCTCTCTTCTCTTCAAGCACTTTTTTGATCTCTTCGACCTGGGGCGTGAATTCATTTATCAGTGCATCGGTCACCGGCCGGGGCAGTTCCTCTATCATGTCCTCCATTATCTTCTCTTTGAATACCCTGACCAATCGTTTTTTAGACAGGACGACTCTTCCATGTCTTAAATCTTGATTGACCAGTTTCCATTCTGATGCCTTTATGTTCTTTGTGTACTCTAGATAATCTATGAATGACATCTGAAAATTATCTTCACCACCTATTACAGTGGTACCAAGTTCCTTTCCAATCTCTATTATCTTCTCCCCGGGCTCTTCCATCATCTTATTAATCATCCTCTCGCTTTCCCCAAGGGAATATCTTCTCACCAGGTAATTATCCGCGACGCAGGAAACCAGTATTCTGGCTATGGGATAGGAAAACAGTTCGATCTCCTTCTCGAGTTCATCCGATACCCGCGTATCGAGAACCCTACCTTCAACGATGGTTTCCAAAACCCTTTGCTTACCCCGATTTCTCACCATGCCCCAACCGCTGTCCCCTATGATCTCTTCCAGCGACGGACCTTTGTTTTTGATATAGTCTCTAGCGTCCTCTAAAAAGGGATATTTAACAAGGTCATCCAGGCTCCATTGAGACCTCATCCATTTTTCTAAAAAATCTTCTTTATCATCGCCGCTAGAGGGCATAAATACGTTATATTAAACTGCTTACTTAAGGGTTCTTATTTTTTCTAAAGCAAGAACTGCTCCAAACCCCAAGCCATCCTGCTGACGTGCTGTCCTTCTAAAAGGTGATGTATAGGCAGCCAGATCACTTCATCACATGCTAAAACGGTTTCCGGGCAGTCGGCTTCTATGCCGATCGCTTCCTGTTCATAAATGGGAACTTCATAACCGGTTCGTACCTGGATCCCGGCTTTCTGCATGCTGGCTAAGATCCTATCTCTCTTTTCAGATGGTACTCTGAGTGCGTATTGATGGTAAACGTGTTTGCAGTTATCCCTTTCCACAGGTGTCTTCACGATATTCTCTTCCTCGAGTTTTTGAAGTTCGCTGTTCAGCCGTTCAGCGTTCTCTCTTCTCTTTTGATTCATTTCATCCAATTTGCCCAGCTGTACTAACCCGATCGAGGCTTCCACGTCGGTCATCAAGTAGTTGTAGCCGATACGTGTGTACTTATTCCTAGCCAACCTACCGTGCTCTCTCAGCTTCCTCACTTCGTCAGCTAGTGTGTGCTCATCCGTGGTGACCATACCGCCCTCACCGGTCATCATGTTCTTGGTGGCATAGAACGAAAAGCACCCCATATCACCCAGGCCTCCGACCTTTTCACCATGGTACTCCGCTCCGTGTGCTTGGCATGCATCCTCGATCACGACGAGTCCATTCTCATCCGCTATATCGTTGATAACACCCATCTCCGCCGGATGGCCGTACAGATGGACGGGCAAGATCGCCTTCGTATCATCAGATATATTTTCCTCTATTATTTCTGGATCTATACAGTAAGTATCTTTATCTATATCCACAAAGACAGGAACAGCACCAACCGCCAGAACCATGGATACGCTGGAGAAGAAACTGTAGGGCGTGACTATAACCTCGTCACCCTTTCCGACATCGGCTGCCAATAGAGACAGATGTAGAGCCGCAGTTCCAGACGATACTGCAACTGCCTCTTCAACGCCTATATAAGAGGCGTATTTTTCCTCGAACTCTTTAACCTTCGGTCCCATAGCTATCTGTCCAGATCCTAAGACCTCGATAACAGCATCTTTTTCTTCCTCACCGATGTCCGGTCTCGCCGCCGGTATCTTACCGTTCATCGAGATGGTAAACAATCGGGAGTTTAAGAAATTTCTGTTATATTTTCATATAAACAAACTTTTTATCCTGCATACTAATACCCTATTAGGTAATATCATGTATGAAATAGAATCGGTACATGCAATGGAGATTTTGGACTCGAGAGGTAATCCCACCGTTAAAGCGCTGGTTGAAACAACCGTATCTTATGGAGAAGCAGCTGTTCCATCCGGTGCGTCTACCGGGAGCAGGGAGGCACTTGAACTAAGGGACGGCGGTGAAAGATACGGGGGAAAAGGAGTTCAGAAAGCAGTAGATAATATCAACCAAGAGATAGGTCCCAAGGTGATCGGCTTCGATGTTAGAAATCAATACGATCTAGATAGATTCATGATCGAGCTCGACGGGACGGAGAATAAATCTAACCTCGGTGCAAATGCGATACTCGCAGTGTCTATGGCAGCTGCCAGGGCAGCATCGGCTGCAGTCGATGTACCACTTTATCATTATCTCGGGAGACCGAACGATAGGGTCTTACCGGTCCCCTTCATGAACGTCTTGAACGGTGGGGAGCACGCTGGAAATGAATTAGATATCCAAGAGTATATGATAGCTCCCATAGGGGCCAAGAGTTTTAAGGAAGCCATGAAGATGGGGGCCGAAATCTATCATACATTGGGCTCGATAATCCAAAATAGATACGGTCCGAGTGCAGCGAATATAGGTGACGAAGGAGGATACGCACCCCCTCTTACAGACCCGCTCGAGCCGTTCGAATTGATAATGGAAGCTATAGAGGAATGCGGATATACAGAGGAAGTCAAACTAGCCATAGATGCAGCGGCATCGGAATTCTATAACAACGGATCATACATCTTCGGAGGGAAAGACCTGATAAATATGGACCTGATCGAATTCTACGAACGTTTGATAGACGAATACCCATTGATCTCACTTGAAGATCCACTTGCAGAGGACGATTGGGAAGGTTTTATCGAATTGACCAAAGAGATAGGTGATAAGGTCCAGGTGGTCGGAGATGACATATTCGTTACCAATCCAAGTATAATCAAAGAGGGTATAGAACAAGGTGCCTGTAACGCCCTCTTACTCAAGGTGAATCAGATCGGCACCCTTACAGAATCTCTTGAAGCGGCTTCGCTCGCCATGAACAATGGATACAACGTGATGGTATCTCATCGTTCCGGGGAAACAACGGATGATTTTATAGCAGACCTATCCGTGGCACTTTCATGCAGCCAGATAAAATCCGGGGCACCTGCGAGAAGTGAAAGGACCGCTAAGTACAACAGATTACTCGAGATAGAAGCTGAGCTAGGTGAAAACGCTGTTTACAACAAACTGCATCGATAAAGATCTACATCATCACTACAAAGAAGATCCAAAGAAGGAAAAACGAGAACAGGAGAGCGAATATGGTCAGGGGCAAGCCCAACAGAGTAAAATCCTTGAACGATATATAATACCCTTTCTTTTCCGCAAAGCTAGAAACTATCAAATTAGCGGGAGCACTGATCAGCGTACCGTTTCCGCCGAAACAAGCACCCAATGAAAGTGCCCACCACAGCGGATTGATAGGGTAACTTGCTCCGAGGCCGCTGTTCTCTATAAACAAAGCTACAGCTGGTATGAGTGTGATGGCTGCAGGTATATTTCCAACTATCATCGCAAAAAAACCGCTGACCATTATAACGACGAACAGAGCCATAACAATGTTGTTGTTGCTGGCAACCGACATCTGATGTGCTATCTCTTCGATCACCCCAGCTTCAAACAAACCCCCGACGATTATGAACAAACCGATAAAGAAAAGAAGTGTGCTCCAGTGAACGTGTTCCAGGGCCTGTTCCGGATCCGATAAAGATAATAGCAAAAGGAGGCTAGCACCAGTGATCGCAACAAGCCAAGGCTCGATACCCAACACATGGTGGAAAGTGAACAGCACAAGAGTGAAAAGAAGAACCCACAAGGTCTTTTTAAACATCCCCCAATCCTTGATGAATTCACTCTCCTCCATAGCGGCAACCTTTTCGAAGTTCTTCATATCTTGTTCAAGGATATCTTTGAAAAGGAGTTCGAAAATTAATAGGACCACGAATAAAACTATCATGACTATCGGGGCTAGATAGATGATAAATTGGCTGAAATGAAGATTCGCCGCACTCCCGATCATAATATTAGGTGGGTCTCCGATCAGAGTCGCAGTGCCTCCGATGTTAGATGATATCACTTCTGCGATCAAAAAGGGAACAGGATTGATATCCAGCTCCTTTGCGATCGATATAGTCACCGGAGCCATCAATAATACAGTGGTAACGTTATCCAAAAAGGCGGATGTGAACGCAGTGACAAGAACAAACAGTGCAAGCAGCCTGTAATAGCTGCCGTTAGACATCTTTGCAGTTTTTACAGCTAGATACTCAAAGAATCCAGTATCACCCAGCAGTCCGACTATAATCATCATCCCAAGTAGAAGACCTAATGTGTTGAAATCTATGTACCTGAAAGCGATATAAGATACGCTTTGATCGTAGAATCCAAATATGTGCCCAACGATTATCATGGCGACCGCGCCGGAGATCGCTGCTATTGTTCTATCAACCTTCTTACTCAATATCCCTATATACGTGGCGATAAAGATTGAAATGGATACTATTATCGCCGTTGTCAACTCAGTCACCGACCATAAGAAAAGGTATCTCGGTATCTGCTATGAGTTCCTTTTCCAAGCTGCTTAGAGCTAATGTCGGAAATATATGTCTTAACTTGTATTTTAAACCGCCCCGGCCACGACTCCCTACCATAAAATCGTATCCCCTGGCAGTTTCCATTATTGTTTCATCGGATACGTCTCCGGCTATGATGAGTTCGTACTCTACACCTGCTTTTTTAGCACGTTTTTCTAATCTACGGGCCGAAGCTCCAGGTTCAATTTTTCCGATATGGTAGGTCGTCAAGCTCGCGCCGAAGTAGGATGCCAGTTCCAGAGCGATCATCGTTGCATCGACAGAGTAGGTACTGAAAGTGGTCGGATTGAATATTTTCTCAGGTACTTTAGGAGCGCAGGAACAGGCGAAGATAAGAGAGGGTATGGTAGTGACTTGAAGGGATTGTAGGGCAGTTTCACCGATGTGCACTTTTTGAGCACCTACTTTAGAATGTGTTGCCATCACCAAAAGATCGATTTTATGTTTATTGATATATCTCAATATCTCTACAGACGGTGTTCCCGAAGATATATTGGTCTTGATGTCTGTTATCCCCATCTTGTTCAATATCTGTTTTCCATTTTGAAGTGCTTCTTTCGAGACACTTTTAATTTTTTTCTTCATCAGATTAGTCTGCGGTATACTACCATCACTCGTATTGATCACATTGATGAGGTGGTAGTCTGAATAAGGGAACAAAGTAGCGGTATATCTTATCGCGTTCGTCATCAAAGGTGAATTGTCCGTCGCGATTAATATTCTGTCGAACATATTAATCCACGGATAAATATCAAAGAGGGGTATATACATATTTCTACTTGTTTGATAAGTAGCTAAATAGTTCCTAATAAATGCGATTTATTTTTATAAACCTTAAAGAATTTAC
>CAZHUM010000061.1:0-11621 GCA_964535805.1 uncultured Thermoplasmata archaeon | reverse complement strand
CCTGAGGGGGAAGAACCCGATGAGGAGACTGAAGAAGTAGAATCCGTAGAGGAGGTGGAAGAAGATGCCTCTGCTTAAAGCTGAAGAGATAAGAGAGATGAGCGAGTCGGAAAGAGATGATAAACTGAAGGAGTTAAGAGATGAACTTCTTCACGAGAGGGGTCAGGCCGCCATGGGTGGTGCGCCAGAGAGCCCTGGGAGGATAAGAGCTCTACGTAAAAGTATAGCAAGATTATTGACGGTCATGAACGAAAAAAAGAATAAAACTAAAGGAGGAAATTAATGCCTGAAGAAGTATGTCCAACATGTGGTCTACCGAAAGAAATCTGTATCTGCGAAGATATCGCCAGGGAACAGCAGGAGATCAGATTATATACCGACACTAGAAGGTACGGTAAAAAAGTGACGATAGTAGCCGGTATAGACGAGAGCGATATAGATATAGACGATCTGGCTAGCGAACTAAAGGGTAAATGTGCTGCCGGAGGAACGGCTAAAAACGGTAAGATCGAACTGCAGGGGAATCATATAGAAAAAGTGAAAGACTATCTGGAATCCAAGGGATTCTCGGTGGAGGTCAAGTGACATGTCTAGATCGGTCGGGAGAGCATTGGCAGGAGAATTCATCGGTGTGAAAGCAGAGGTAATCGATTCCACAGACGTGAGTATGAAAGATATATGTGGTGAGATAATCGACGAGACGAAGAACACCTTCCTGATCGAAGACCAAGAAAAAGTGACAAAAATGATTCCCAAGAAGAATAACCAATTCAAGTTGTATATGATGAACAGAGAGATCATCGTAGATGGTAGTAAGATAATGTATAGACCAGAGGATAGAATAAAACGTTTAGGTTGATGATATTTATGGCTAAAGGTAAAACTAAAAACATCGGTGTTGACGTAAAAACACCAGAAAAAACTTGCAACGACAAAAACTGTCCATTCCACGGAAGTTTATCTGTAAGGGGACAGATAATAAACGGTGTGTTGAAGACCAAGAAGATGGACGGTACGGTTGTGGTCAAGAAAGATAATTTTCACTACGTACCCAAGTACCAAAGATACGAGAAAAGGAGGAGCCATTATTCAGCTCACCTACCGCCCTGTATAGATGTGGAAGAGGGCGACAAGGTGAAGATAATGGAGTGTCGATCTCTGAGCAAGAGCGTATCGTTCGTGGTGGTTGAAAACAGGGGTGAGGAATGATGAAAGGAGTGGCCGGAAGACAAACAAAAGGACTCCAGGTTGGAAGTAAGATAAAGTGTATCGATAACACCGGTGCAAAGGAAGTGAGAACGGTATCGGTTATCAACTATCACGGTGTTCACAGGAGATACCCACGAGCGGGCATCGGAGATCAGTTAGTCGTTTCGGTGATCAAGGGAACTCCAGAGATGAAAAGGGAACTTACTAGAGCGGTTATCGTTAGACAGAGGAGGGCGTTCAGACGGCCCAGCGGTGTGATGGTCGAGTTCGAGGACAACGCAGTGGTTCTGACCCAGGAGAACGGAGACACCAAGGGTTCGGAGATCAAAGGCCCAGTAGCTAGGGAGGCTGCAGAGAGATGGCCCAGGATAGGTTCGACTGCATCCATGATAGTATAGAAGGTGAAGATAATGAGTAAAAGTAGAAAGGCGAGAAAACAAAGAAAAAGGCAAAAAAACGCCCCTCATCATGAGAAGAGGAAGATCATGTCTTCAACCTTAGACGATAGTCTGAGGGGTAAATACGGAACCAGGAGTGTGCCGGTAAAGAAAGGGGATGAGGTAGAGGTGATGAGAGGTTCCTTTAAAGGCCACATCGATAAAGTGGCACAGATCGATAGAAAACACTCCAAAGTATATATCGAGAACGTCACTGTCCAAAAGGCGGACGAGTCCAAGGAACCCTACGGGATCCATCCGTCCAATTTGAGGATAGTCAATCTCAACATGTCAGATCCATGGAGGAAAAGAAAGTTAGAGAGCATCAAGGAGGGTAAAGAATGAAGAGACATAACAAAAGATACGGAGCATCAACGAAGAGATGGGGTCTGCCGGTAAAAGAACATTTCTGGGCACCCAAAGTATCATCCGGCCCTCACCCTGCGGAAGAGAGCGTCCCGCTATTGGTCATAGTTAGAGACATACTGCAGTACGCCAATACAGCAAGAGAGGCGAAGATGATAATCGGAAGCAGACGGATCCAGATAGACGGTCGAGTGATCACAGACGAGAAAGCCCCCGTCGGTCTGATGGACGTGATCTCTATCCCGGACCTAGGTGAGCACTACAGGATGCTCTTCGACCAGCACGGCAGGGCGAGGCTCCTACCTTTGGGGAAAGGGGACGAGAAATGGAAACTGTGTCGTATAGAAGACAAGAGGAACATCAAAGGTGGGATCGTTCAGTACAACCTCCACGATGGAAGAAACCTTAGGTCAGATGACATCAAGAAGTACGATACAATGGACGTTTTAAAACTCGAGATCTCTAATCAAAACGTCATGGACAGCTACAAATTCGAAGCAGGAAGCATGGCTTTGATAACGAAGGGTAAACACATCGGTGAGATCGGTAAGATAAAAGAACATGAGATAGTAAAAAGTACGAAGCCAAATTTAGTTCATTTTGAAGAAGGGATATCTACAGTGGAAGATTATGTGTTCGTTATCGGTAAAGACAAGCCGGTGATAGAGATACCGGAGGTGGGAATAATATGAGTCCGAACATAATGAGAAATCCGCACATAGTGAAATGCGTTATAAACGTTGGAGTCGGAGAAGGCGGTGAGAAGCTCCAGAGAGCTAAGAAGGTGCTGAATATGCTCACCGGACAGGATCCTATCGAATCTTACTCAACGTCCACAAATGCGGATCTAAATATCAGGAAGGGACAGCCCCTTGGATGCAAGGTCACACTCAGAGGAAAGAACGCTTACGATTTCTTGAAGAAGGCTTTCTGGGTGAGAGAGAACATGATATGGGAAGACAGCTTCGACGAGCACGGAAATTTTTCATTCGGTATATCGGATTACACCGATTTCGAAGGCATGAGTTATGACCCCAATATCGGTGTATTCGGCATGGATATATCAGTTGAACTCTCGCGCAAGGGTGAGAGGATCAAGAATCGAAGGAAGTACAAGAGAAGGATACCCAGTAAACACAAGATGTCTAGAGAAGAAGGAGCAGACTTCGTCGCCAAAGCATTCGGTGTGGAGGTGTTGGAATGAAACCAAAGAAAGAATACGGTAGGAAGGAAGGATGTAAAAGATGCGGAAGAAAGAGAGGTATAATCAGGAGATACGGACTGCACCTCTGCAGACAGTGCTTCCGCGAGATCGCAGAAGATCTGGGGTTTGAGAAATATTCATAGGAGGTTATGATATGAAGCACGATCCATTAAATGATGCCCTTTCAATAATGAACAACGCTGAACAAAACGGAAAACTTGAGTGTCAGGTAAAACCAGCTTCTAAATTGATCGGAAGGGTTCTTAAGGTTATGCAGGAGAACGGCTACGTAGAGAGTTTCGAGTACCAGGAAGATGGTAAAGGTGGAGTTTACCAAATCTCACTCACGGGCCATATCAATAGATGTAAAGTCATAAAGCCCAGATGGGCAGTGAACAGAAGCGAGATAGAAGATTATGAATCGAGGTACTTACCCGCCCGAGACTTCGGAGTGTTGATATTCACCACGAACCATGGAGTGGTATCACACACTGAAGCAAAGGAATTGGGTGTAGGTGGTAAGTTGATAGCATACGTGTATTGAGTGATAACATGCCGATAGCAGCAGAATTGGAAGAAATAGTCGAGATCGCCGACGATGTGAACGTAAAAAGAGACGGAGTCACGATCACGATATCCGGACCTAACGGAGAGATCACGAAGAAATTTATTGACAAGAGGGTAAATATCGATATAGGTAAAGATCAGATAGTGTTAACGACGGGGATGCCGACGAAGAGAGAAAAAGCGATAATCGGTACATATGCTTCACATCTCAGAAATATGGTCAAGGGCAGCACGGAAGATTTCACTTACAAATTAAAGATAATATATTCTCACTTCCCAGTTAAAGTAAGGGCGGAAGGAGAGCATGTAGTCATCGAGAATTTCATAGGAGAAGAGAAACCTAGGACCGCTAAGATATTGGGAGAAACCAAAGCGAATATACAGGGTGATATTATCACGCTTTCGGGACCGAACAAAGAAGAGGTCGGACAGACAGCGGCGAATATAGAGCAGGCGACCAGGATAAAGAACGTGGATGAAAGGGTTTTCCAGGACGGTGTTTACATCATCGAGAAAGCTGGAAATCCTATACGGTGATAAGGAGGTATCTACATGGCTGAAGAAGAAAAAGATGAGGAAGAATACGTGCCTAAAAAGAAACCGGAACTCGATGAAGAGACGGAGCGCCAGTTGAAACTCAGAGAAAGAGTCAAGAAACGAAGACCTAGGTTTTCCAGACAAGAATGGTTCAGATATGCAAAGCTGGACAAGGGAACATGGAGAAGTCCAAAAGGACTTCACTCCTCGATGAGGCAGAACCTTAAGTATCGACCCCCGGTGGCAAATATTGGTTATCGCTCTCCAAAAGAGGTCAGGGATTTACATCCATCTGGTTTCGAAGAAGTATTGGTTCATAACGTAGATGAATTGGAAGGACTAGACCCGAAAACCCAAGCAGTACGTATAGCCCACGGTGTCGGTATGAGAAAGAGGATCGACATCGAAGAAAAGGCAGACAAATTAGAACTGAGGATTCTCAACAGATCATGAGGTGTCAATATGGACGTTAAATATCAGAGAAGGTTAGCAGCGGAAGTACTCAAGTGCGGTGTAAATCGAGTGTGGATAGACGACACCATGCTCGACGAGGTAGCCGAAGCCATCACCCGTGAGGATATCAAGAAATTGATAAGCAACGATGTGATCAAAAAGAAACCGGTGAAGGGAAATACAAGAGGTAGACACAGATACATTGAACAGCAGAAGAAAAAAGGAAGGAGAAAGGGGCACGGCAAGAGGAAAGGTAAGAAGACTGCCAGAACCCCTTCAAAGAGAGATTGGATGAAACGTATAAGATCTATCAGACGGGAGCTCAAATATCTCAGAGATGAAGGTATGATCGATAGAACCACGTATAGGAAATTTTACAGGAAAGCTAAGGGCGGCACCTTCGAGGACAGGTCAGATATGTTGCTGCACTTGAAGATGGCGGGTCATATTGACCAAGAATACGAAAGACAAGGAGGTAGATGATCATGGGAGATGGACCACGTTACAGGATAAAATTGAAACGCAGGATCAAAGGATTAACGGACTATAGGAACAGATTGAATCTACTGAAATCAGGCAAACCGAGGGCAGTAGTCCGGATATCAAATAATAATATCTACCTTCAATTCGTTGAATTCAATCCTGAGGGCGATGAAATAATTGAATCCGTTGACAGTCGTCACCTTAGAGAATATGGATGGGAAGGTCACGGAAAAAATCTACCATCCGCTTATCTCGTTGGTTTTCTCGGAGGTAAAAAGGCGATGAAGAACGGTATCGACGAAGCGGTGCTCGATATCGGATTGAATCTAGCCGAGCCTGGTGGAAGGATATTCACCGTTCTGAAAGGTATGCTGGACGCAGGTATGTACATCCCTCATGGAGAAGAGATACTGCCGGATGAGAACAGGGTGAGGGGAGAACATATCGGCGAAGAAGTGACAAAGAATTTTGAAAAAGTTAAAGCTAAACTGGAGGAATTATAATGAACGGTTGGGAACCACGAACCAGACTAGGAAAGATGGTCAAGAGGGGAGAGATCACAACATTGGACGATGCGTTAGCGACCAGGCTGCCGCTTAGGGAGCCGGAGATCGTCGACGCGCTCTTCCCGAAACTACAGGACGATGTATTGGACGTTAATATGGTCCAGAGGATGACCGATTCCGGACGAAGGGTCAAGTTCACGGTCACATCGGTCGTCGGCAACGGAGACGGATATGTGGGCTTGGGAAAATTCAAAGGAAAGGAAGTCGGACCTACCATCAGAAAGAGTCTAGATATTGCTAAATTGAACATGGTCAGGATCAGAAGAGGATGTGGTTCTTGGGAGTGCGGCTGTGGGAACCCCCATACTATTCCATTCAAGGTGGAAGGTAAAGCCGGTTCTGTGACCGTTCAGCTCATGCCCGCACCGAGTGGGATCGGGCTGGCAGCTGGTGATACAGCGAAATCCGTATTTCAAAGAGCGGGTATAGAAGACATATGGGCGTTCTCTAAAGGGCAGACTAGGACTACTATCAACTTCGCTATGGCGGTATTCAACGCGCTGAAAAAGACAGCCGAGATGAGGGTACGAGAAGAGCAAGCAGAGGACCTCAACATCATAGAGGGATCTCCTTCTAAAAAAGATGAATCTCAGATCGATATTTCAGAAAGTAAACAGAAGAAACCGAAAAAACAAGAAAAAGTAGAAAAAACGCAGGAAGGAAAAAAGAAGACGGAGAAACCAGAGAAAAAAGAGAAGAAGAGTAAGAAGAAAAAGAAAAGTAAAAAGAAGGCAAAAGAAGAAAAGCCTAAGAAGGAAGAGGAGCCCGCTGAAGAAGATAAAGAGGAGGAATCTGAATGACCTACGCCGTACTGAGACTAAGGAGCTCACGAGAAAAGAAGAGAAGGACTGAAACAACAATGAAAGAGCTGAGACTCCGAAAAGTGAACCATTGTACTTTATTACCAGAAAACGACTCATCAAAGGGGATGTTAAACGTCGTTAAAGACGTGGTTACATACGGAGAGATCGATAAAGAAACATTGGTCGAACTTCTGGAAAAAAGGTCGAACCTTGGTGAAGAGATGACGGACAAAAGAGTCGATGAGAACACATTTTACGAAACTATAGAAGAATTAGCTGTTGCTATTATCGATGAAGAAGAATCACTAGGTAATATCGAAGGATTGAAGAACATATTCAGGATGCACCCGCCCAGAGGAGGCTACAAGAGCATTAAAAAACCTTATAATGCAGGTGGTGATTTGGGCTACCGTGGTAGCGCAATAAACGACCTTCTTCAAAGGATGATGGGACCTATATCTCAAGAAGAATGATGGAGATGGTATTATGGGAAAAAAGAAAACGAAAAAACATAGGGGTTCTCGGACCCACGGACGCGGTATCAAAGGCGGAAGAGGTGCCGGTGAACGAGGTGGACGTGGAAAGGCGGGACTCCAGAAACACAAATGGATATCCACCGTTATAGAGGACCCGAATTATTTCGGTCCAAAGGGATTTTCGAGACCTCAAGCACTTGTTAAAGAAGAGGACATCATCAACATATACCAAGTCGAAGAGAGGATGGACGAATTCTTAGAAGAGGGTATTGCCAAAAAGGATGGAGCAATCTACGAAGTAGACCTTGCCAAGGCAGGATACGATAAATTACTAAGCAGGGGTAAAGCTCGTTTACAAATGAAAATCAAAGTACCATCCACCAGCGACAGGGCCGTTAGTAAAGTTCAGGAAGCAGGTGGCGAGGTAATAACTGAAAATTAGACAAAGGAGAGAATGAGAGATGGCCAAGGACGATAAGGAGAGCTATCTGTACAAGCTGAAGCCGTTGGTCGACCGTATGCCCGCGATCAAGAAACCTGAAGGGCACGTACACTTCCGAAGGAAGATGATATGGGTCGGCTTGATACTGGTTGTTTATTTTGCCATGACCAACGTGACGGTTTACGGATTAGACCCAGCGAAAACGATGGATCTGTTCGCGCAGTTCCGTGCCATATTTGCCGGTTCATCAGGTTCTTTCGTACACCTTGGTATATCTCCCATCGTCAACGCATCCATCATGATGCAGCTCTTTCAGGGTGCAGAGATAATAAATCTGGACATGAAAGATGATAAGGATAAAGCTCTCTATCAGAACACTCAAAAGTTCTTGGTCATCGTTATGATATTCGTGCAGGCTGTACCGCAGGCCTTCGGGTATTTAGAACCTGGAAGCGGTTTCATAGACACCTTGGACGGATTCATGAGCGGACAGGGACTGCTTTTAGCTAGGATCATAATCGTTTCCCAGATAGCATTAGGCTCGTACCTGTTGTTCTTGATGGACGAGGTGGTATCCAAATGGGGTATCGGCAGCGGTATCAGCCTTTTCATCGTAGCCGGAGTATCCCAGGCGATATTCACAGGTACGTTCAATTGGGTTCCCGCTCCGGGTTCTGCTTCCGAGATCCCAGCGGGGGCTATACCCAAAGCAATATATCTGGTACAGAACAGTTCTTCGAGTCAATTGGCTCAGGGCGGTGTGGAAACCATACTCCTTCAAAATCCTAATCCGGTGATCGCCCTTGTATCTACGGTGATCATATTTTTGGTCGTTGCTTATGTCCAGGCTTCGAGGATAGAACTACCGTTGTCTCACGGAAGAGCTAGAGGGGCTAGAGGAAGGTATCCTCTGAAGCTGATATACGCTTCGGTATTACCAGTCATATTGGTTTCCGCTCTTTTAGCCAATATTAATTTATTTGCAATGTTATTTTATACTAACCCGAGTTTTCAAAGTGTCCCGCTCCTTGGACATAAATGGTGGATTGGAACATATCAACCAGGTTCTACAGAAGCTATAGCCGGAGGAGCGTGGTACATCTCCAGGGTGAACGGTCTTCAGGATTGGTTACTCCCCTTGATATCCGATAGGTATGCCGGGATGTTATCACCCGAAGGTGTAAGCTGGAGCTACTCGAAATTGCAGATAGTAGCTCGTGTCATCTGTCATTTTACATTCATGACGGTATTCTCCATGCTGTTCGCTAACTTCTGGATAAAGACAACCAACATGGATGCGGAATCCGTAGCGGAACAGATCCAGAGCAGCGGTATGCAGATCCCCGGGTTCCGTAGAGATCCACGGGTGCTCAGGAAGGTTTTGGAGAGGTACATACCCACGATAACGAACTTCAGCGGTATTTTTATAGGTGCTCTGGCAGCTACTGCTAACATGCTGGGATCAGTCGGTAACACCAGCGGTACTAGCCTTTTCCTGGCGGTAAGTATCTTGACACAATTGTACGAGCAGATGGGCAAAGAGCAGATGATGGAGATGCATCCGGTATTGAGAGACTTCTTCGGTAATCAGTGACCTATGTAAACAATGAGGTGGAAATTTGGCTGAGGAAAAAGAGGAAAATGCAGAAGAATTGAAAATAGAGGACGATGAATCTCAGGAGAGTAAACCAGCTCCTCTGTTCAACTGGAAAAGGTTCGTCTATATCTTCCTCGGCATGCTCACCTTGATGGTTTTTATAGACCCGGACCTCAGGTTCGAATTGGGCGCGATGTTGGGGACGATTTTATATCCCGCGATCGGATTCGGTGGAGAATATCCCATACTCACATTGATGTCGGGTGGAGTGATAATGACTATCTTTTCTACCCTCGTTAGAGATAGGTTCATGGATTGGGTGGATATGGCGGAGACACAGAAGAAAGTATCAGCCTATCAAAAAGAGTTGAACAAAGCCAGGATGGCCAATCAAAATACAAAAGTAAAGAAGATGCAGGAACGTCAACCCGAAGTCTCTTCCATGCAGATGGAAACGTTCAAGCCACAGCTCAAATCCATGGTATTGACCATGATAGTAATCATATCCATTTTCGGATGGCTGTGGAATTTCGTTGGTGGATTACCGAATAAGTCTTTTAGCGTCCCATGGCAGTTGAACGCGAATCTGATGAAACCGCTTATACAGGGCTGCTTCATGCCGTTCCCACAATGGCTCGGTGTTTACGTGCTATTATCCGTTCCTTTAGGACAGATGTTGACCGTCGTGTTAAAGTATTTAGATTTCAGAAAAAAGCTACCATAGGGGGAGTTTAGATAGTTGATAAACCCTACAAAAGCTGGATGATCACCATAAGCGGACTACCTGGTAGTGGAACTTCTACAGCAGCGAAACTACTGGCAGAGAAGACAGGGATGGAAGTTTTATCATCAGGGGAGGAGTTCCGCAGGATGGCCAAGGAGATAGGCGTGGATCTCGGTGAGTTTGGAAAGATAGCGGAGAGCGACCCTGGAATAGACAGGAAATTAGATAAAAGGTTGATAAGGAAAGCAGAACCAGGGATGATATTGGAAGGGAGATTGACCGGAAAGCTGATGGATATCTCGGAAAAGAACGCTTACAAGGTGTGGTTGGAAGCTAGTTTGATGACTAGGGTGAAAAGAGTAGCTGATCGAGAAGGGGAGGATGAATCTGTGGTCAGGAAGAAGATCTTGGAAAGGGAGAAGAGCGAGAGCACCAGGTATATGGATTATTATGGTATAGACTTGATGGACAAATCGATCTACGATCTCGTTGTGGACTCGGAAGAGAACGGACCCGAAGAGGTAGTCGATAAGATAATGAAAGGGGTTCGACATGAATCTGATTAAAGAAGAGGTCAACACGGCGTCTAGATGGGGAGATATACCCGAAAGAAGAGGGGCAGAGGAAGCCCTCCCTCGTTCCGTGTTCGTCCTGGATAAACCACAGGGCCCCACCAGCCACCAAGTCTCCAGCTGGGTTCAGGACATATTTAGTATGAAAGCCGGCCACAGCGGCACGTTGGACCCAAACGTTACAGGCGTACTGCCTATGGGATTGGGATATTCCGTAAGATTGACGGATTTGATGCATGTTGTTTCTAAAGAATACATAGCTGCTATGAAATTCCACGGAGCAGTGAAGAAAACGGAGGTGGAGAAGGTTTTTGAAGAATACGTGGGTGATATATACCAGATGCCTCCGGTGAGATCGGGAGTAAAGAGAGAGAGGAGGGTCAGAGAGATCCATGAGATAGAATTGCTTGACTACCAAGGACGAGATTACTTGTTCCGTGTGCGGTGCCAGTCCGGTACGTACATAAGAACACTGTGTAAGGACATAGGAAAGAGCGTAGGTGCGGCAGGGCACATGATGGAGCTCCGCCGGACCGAGGGTGGAGGATTCGTAGAAGATGAAGGTCATCCGTTAACCGAGGTCAAGGATGCGTACGAATTCTATAAAGAAGGTTCAGAGAAGGAGTTGATGGATATACTGATACCCTATGAGAGGGTGCTTGGGTTGTACCCGTCTATGATGGTGAAGGATACAGCTGCAGGAAGCCTTCTCAACGGGGCTGATCTGGCTGTTCCAGGGGTGATGAAGATGGATGAATTCTCTGATGGGGATATGGTTTCTATACTTTCTCCGAAAGGTGAAGGCATCGCCATCGGAGAAGCCTTGATGGATGCTGAAGATATTATGGAGATGGACAAGGGATTGGTTGTTAGAACGGATAGAGTGTTCCATCCCTCTGGAGAATATCCGAAGTCATGGAAATAAATTAAATATCACCTGGTTCTAGACATAAAAAGCTTCTCACCAAGCGGAGATTCATGGAACATAAAGTTCCTCTAGATCGCACTAATCATTTGCCGAGATAGCTCTCGTCGGAATCAAAGATTCCAACTTGCCATTCGCTGTCGCTCAGGTAAGATAACATTCGAGGAATTTATAACTAAAATTCCTCTTTATCCTCAAAAGCAAACTTCCTGTGGTCACGCTGGAACCTTGTTCCACCTAACCATTCGCTGTCGCTCAGG
>CAZHUM010000060.1:0-11651 GCA_964535805.1 uncultured Thermoplasmata archaeon | reverse complement strand
ATCTCCCGCCATAAAATATATCTTTCACCTAAAGGTTTTATCATCATTCATGAAGGTGAGTTATGAAAATACCATAGATTGGAACCGATACTGGATTACTAATGATGAAAATGAACCGATGAAGGAGGGTGCCTTAAAGATGGTGGAGCGCATTTCCAAAGATTTCATCGATCAAGAAAAAATCAAAAATATGGCTGATTTCGGTTGTGGACCTGCACGGATGTTGTTCACCCTGGCTGAAAAATATCCACAAATATCGTTTACCGGTTACGATTCAGCAGCGTCTATCATCGATAAGAATCGTAAAGAAAACCACCTTCCCAATCTCAAATTCAACATCGATCGCCTTCCGAACATAAAATGTAAAGAAAAATACGACGTCGTAACCTCTATCGCTACACTACATTATATCAAAGATATCGGAAGTGCGGTAAGCAACCTTTGGAACGTAACAAAAACCAAGGGGTTTTTGATTTTCAATTATCCCAACATTTTTACTATGTATTCTTACCGAAATTGGGTTGAATTGGATGAAAACGACAATCGAAAACGGTTCGAACTTGTTTTAAACTGTGAGAACCTATTAACCCTCGAAAAGATAGAGGGTATCTTAGGCAAAAAGCCAAAAAATTTCTGGAAACTCGTAGGTGAGGAAAGTAAGCGTTCGAACATGTGTGTATATGTTAAAAAACCCGAAAACTATATATCACACATACAATCTCTCATATATTGAGAGGTTAGACAAATGAGTTATAAAGGTATCTCCGCACGAGAAAGGAAGTTGATCGACGAGATATCAAAGAGAGGTATCACTCTGTTCAGGCCCATAGACGTTTCCAACATCTTACACGAACCAAGAGATAACGCATACCGTATACTCAGCAGGATGGAAGATAAAGACCTTGTAGAAAGGATCGAAAGGGGAAAATACATAACGAAATCCGATCTAGAACGGATGCACCTTTACGAGATAGCTACGAAGATAGCGACCCCCTCTTACCTTTCTCTTTGGTCAGCCCTACACTATTATGGTTACACCACTCAAGTACCCAGGATCGTTTACGTGATGGCCACGGTCCCCAAAGAAGGAGTCAAAATCCAGGACCAAATGATCAAATTCGTAAAGACGAACCATTTCTTCGGCTACAGATCTCAAAACGAGATGGTCATCGCCGAACCGGAAAAATTGTTCATCGACTGCCTGCTCTACCCCCATTATTCAGGCGGGATAAACGAGATAATATCCTCTTTGAAAGAAGCGGAACTCGAAGAAGAAACACTCATCAGTTATGCACAAAGGATAGGGAACAAATCTTTAAATTCTAGACTGGGATATCTTATGGAGATCACTGGAAAAAACATAAACCTAGACAATTTGGATACATCAGAATCACCGGTCCCTCTGGATCCCAGTAAAAAAAGCAGCGATCTAAACAAAAAATGGAATATAAGGTGGTAACATGTTAACGAGAACACAACTCGGAGATATACACAGAGAAGACGTGCCGCTACACTTACTGGAACTTGATTACATTCAGAGTATCTTTTTAAAACATACGTTCATGAAAAACGATAATCTTGTTTTCAAGGGTGGAACGGCACTAAGAAAAGTTCATGGTTTGGACCGCTTTTCAGAGGATCTGGATTTTAATATCATCAAAGGCGAACCCGATCTAGACTATGGTCTGAGAGGATTGGAAAGAACCGGGATCGAAGCCGAAATATCTCACTTCGACGAGAGAGATAACGTATACCTAGCCAAAGTAAGATACCAAGGTCCTCTTTACAGCGGAAATGAACTTTCAAAGGGTTCTCTCCAGATAGATATATCAAAACACAAAGTCCATAACGAACCACGATGGCAAACACTTACGGAAAGATATCCGGATGTCGGAACGTACAGCGTTATGATCATGGATGAAGAAGAAATATTAGCGGAAAAATTTAGATCTCTCGTCCAGAGGAGGATGCCCAGAGATATTTACGATGTATGGTTCTTATTGAAGAAGGGGACCCGTATCCGATATGGATTGATCGAAAAAAAGTTCTATGACCTAGATATAAAAATAAAAGATCCTGAGAACATAATCGAAGACTACGATCTCAGCTCAGAGGAATGGGAACGAGATATGTCTAATCTTGTAAATCGAGTCCCTAATAAAGACCGGATTCTGAAAGATATCAAGAGTCATATAGATTCCTCACGGTCATAAACTTCCTTGATCGATTCCTGCCGTCTATAGAAAATGTAAGATTTTCCGAAAGATCGTAGTTAAAACAACCGCAGCTCGTAATCATATTAAGCTGATTTGTTTGGATTACCAAGTCATCTGTACGAGAACTTAAATAACTATAGATGGGATATTAGACATAGGTAAGACCCATGGACACCGTAAAAACAAAGATCGAACTACCCAGGTCTACCTTGAACATCTGCAAAACCGATGAGAGGGGACTGTCTGAGACAGTGACTAGAAGCTTCATCATAGAACTCTACCGGGAAGGTGTGATCTCGATGGGAAAGGCAGCGGAGATTTTGGGTTTGACCAAGTTAGAGATGATGGCTCTTCTCAAGGAGAGATATACCTCTCAATTATGATTCAGATGAACTCGAAAAAGACAGGGAGACTTGAGTGATGATCGTCCTCAGTGATCCGGGTCCGTTGATACACCAAAAGCTTGACAGTATAATGACAACGTTTATGAAGACAACGAATCAACGATGAATTTAAGAGTGTTAAAGAAGATAATCCCAGACCAATGTGAATAGATCGTTTTTAGCCCTGCCTGTAAATGGTTGATAGGGGTATGTGATTGAATGTACATCTAGAACCGTTTTTAATAGATAACGAAATCACATAAAAAGATTTATTTGAAAACTCTTATTATGAGCATATCAATAAGGAGTTTGTTACAATCACCAAAGAAATAGATTTCGACAAGCATATCAAAGAATTCGAAGATGCATGGGAAGAGTTCTTCAAAGATAAACCCGAACCGACTTCGGAAGAAGAATCACTGAAACAACAGGAAGAGTTCACCTATTGGTACAATAATGAACGAAAACAATCCGATACTGGACTGACGCCTGCGGAGATGGGTACCATGTTCGAATTTGAGGTAGATGAGACTTCATTCACTCTGCTGAGAAACGCGGAATCCCACCTCGAAAGGAAGGAATTTAGCAAGGCAAAAGAGATCGCTGAGGGAGTACTTGAATACGAACCTGAAAATCGATATGCTTTGTATATCTTGGCTGAAGCCGGCATGATGGAAGGAGACTTCGACCTGGTAAAAAAGGTCCTGAAGGAATGGAGAGAGCTCTACCTAGACGATCCATACCCTTTCATCCTTAGTGCAGAGTTCTGTCTGATGGAAGCAGACTTTCAGTCCGCCCTTGAAGAGATGGATAAAGCACTGAAGATAGACCCCAACAACTTCGATTCCTTGATCTTCAAGGCACAATTACTCGATCTTAACGGCGATGAAAGGGCGGAGGAGTTAATAGAGAGAGCGAAAGATCTCGACGAAGAACGTACTGCACGCGTCCTAGATAAATACTGGCTCACCGGAACTTTAGAAGATGGCGATGAGGATCGCCTTGCATCTTTACTCTATAAAGTAACCTCTTTGATGTCTTCGGGTAAAGACGAAAAAGCTATGGGACTGATCTCAGAGATGAGAGAGATGGAGGTCGCGGATGAGATGGAAGATGTAAAAGAAGCCCTTGACAGGATGGAGTACCAGGCACTTTTGAATGAAGGGAAAATAGAGGAACTCGAGGAGAAGATAACAGAAAAGCTGGAAGACAAACCAGAGGATCTACTATCGCTCTACTATTCGGCACATATGTACTATCTGAAGGGAGAGATGGAGGAAGCGCTCGAGACGTTAGAGATGTGTATCTCGGTAAGCGAAGAAAGAGAAGCCGGCGATGAGATGATTTTTTCCTTTGAATTCTATTATCTAAAAGCTGAAGTTCTCAGGTATATGGGCGATGAGAACTGGGAAGATGTGCATGAAAAAGCCGAAGAACTCCATAGGAAGATAAAGGGTGAACTCAAGAAAGAATTGGGAGACGTGGGTCTTTTTCTCGGATCAGATGGTGATATCGAGGACAAGGAGAACAGAAAAACATCTGACAGGGGCGAGACGACCCTTGATGAGTTTCTATAGAAAACCATCCTAAAACCGATGGTTCAGAAAAGTAAGGACGAGACACCCTGAAAATGGTAACTTTTATTACATTCTACGAGTATTTCAATAACGGAACGGGCAGACCACGAAGGGAACAGCGGGTCACAGGATGAAATCCCGCGGCGTACCTGGAGCTCAGCTCTATTCCCGAGAGGGACGCTCCTGGGTGTGGTATAAGTCCCGTACCACTTTTATCTTCTCGATCACAGAGAGTGAACTCTTATATATCTATCATATATCATCTTAGATATATGAGGTGAACAAGGACATGAGCGACAGAGATGAATGGACTGCCGAAGAGGCTGAAGAAGGTGTGTGGTATCTTATAGAGCCAAGAAGTGTCAGGAACACAGAGCAGATGTTCTACGACTGCATCGAACATCTGAACAGCGGAGAATATCAGTTGGGAAAGGCATGTTTGGAGAGGCTGCTCGATCTCTCACCATCCAGCATTGAGGCTATGAACTATCTCGCCGCTCTGTACGAGGAAAAAGGTGAACGGAAGAAGGCTGTAGAACTTTGGAAGAAAGCGGTGAAGATAGGGAGAAAGGCACTGCCAGAAGACCCGGTAGATTGTGAACTCCCATGGGGAATCATCGATAACCGCCCCTTCTTGAGGTCTCTACAAGCGCTCGGGCTCGCTCACATGGAAGAAGGAGATATGGACAAGGCTCTTTCTATCTTCGAGGAGAACCTTTCTTACAACCTAAACGACAATCAAGGTATAAGAGATCTTCTTACACAGGTGTACTTTGATAAAGATCTTTTTGATAAAGTCATAGAGCTTCGAGAGATGTTTCCTGACGACACCATGCCTTCCATCTGCTACGGTACCGCTCTGGCGTTCTTCAAAAAAGGAAAAAAAGAGAAGGCAACTGAAGAACTGAAGGATGCCGTAGAATACCTGCCGAAGGTGGCGAAAGAACTGTTGAAATCCTCTCATGAAGAACCCGAACGGATAATGCCGGGGATGATCACCTCCGGAGGATGGGACCAGGCTTATGAATACTGGAGGATGTTTGGAGGGTACTGGGGCAAGGATGAACTTCGATGGCTGAAGGGTGTTCTAGAGGATGTTGAAATGGCTGAGGAGAAGTAGAAATATTAAGAATGTGATAAGATGGGAGAACTCACCAGGGATGATGTACTTAACAGGACTGACCCGGGAAGGTTCAAAAGAGGGGGGGAATACCAGATGCTCGGAAAGGTGAAAAACCGAGTCATCCGGGGAGAGAACCTCGAAGCCAGTGTAGAAGGGTCTTTTCCTACACCCTATAGAGTTTCGTTGTCCATTTCTGAAGGAGGTAATATCCAAAGCACCAGCTGTTCCTGTCCTGACGATTATTACGGTGACTGTAAACACATTGTCGCGGTACTTCTCGACTGGATAGGGAACAAAGACTCGTTCAAAGAGGTCGAAACCGTAGATAGATCAATTGAAGGAAGGTCTAGAGAAGAACTTGAAGCTCTAATCCAGGAGATGCTGGAGAGGGAACCTGGTTTAAAAACGTTGTTGGAAGAGCCACTGCCGGGTTTTTCCGACACGAAGGGTAGTATAGAACTCGTCGATCCAATTCCTTATCGGCAGGATGTGAGAAATATGATCGATGGATTTTATGGAAGAAAAGACGGATGGGAGGTTGCCTCTTCACCCGATACCCTGGTAAAAAGAGGTAAGAAACATCTTGAGAACGAGGAAATAGGTGTGGCTGAGGCTATATTTAAAGCTGTACTCATAGAAACGCTCGATTTTTACGGGCAGATCTACGGCCACGAAGGGGGAGAGATACACCGTGTGATCGAGGGTGCCATCGATGGGATGATCGAGTGCTTAAAGGTCAGTCCTGAACAGACGGATTTCCGGAACGATGTTCTAGATACCCTTTACTGGGTAATAGATTGGGACATAGATTATGGTGGTATAAACTTGATGTATGATCCCAGGACAGCGTTAACGGACCACACGAATAGAGAGGATCGGGAAAGATTGAGAGAAAAAGTGATCGATGATCTAGAAGGTTCGCCTGGTTCAGATTGGAGAAAAAGGCAGTACGGGATGATCCTACTCGAACTTCACCAGCTCGATGGAGGTAAAGAGGACTTCCTTGAAGACGTATCGCAGTTCGATCTTCCAAAACTGAAGGCATTGACACTGCTCGATCTAGAACAAAAAGAGGAAGCTGTCAAAGCAGCCGGGGAGATCGATCGTGAATTCGATATCCTTCCCGTGGCGAACAAGTTCATCGAGAAAGGATATGAAAACACCGCTGAAAAGCTCGTTTCCGACGTTTTTGAAAAAAACACTCACGACCGGGTAAAACGATGGCTCTCAGATTTCTATGAAGGTCGAGGAGATTTAGAGAAGGCATTGGAAGTAGAGCTGAACCGTTTCAGGTCAAGACCGAGTTTATCTAGATATAAACGCGTTTTAGAACTCGCAGGACAACTCAGGGCTGATGACGAGTACAGATCAAAATTATTGACCGAACTAGAAAATGAGGAGAAGTTCAAGGTCATAGCAAGGATATACATGGAAGAAGGAGAACTAGACAAGGCATGGGAGTACGCCGAGAAGAAGGAAAACAAAAGTAGATGGGGAGGAACAGCATCAAGATTGAAGGACGATATCGCGGATGTTGGGAAGGAAGAACGTCCTTGCAGGGCCATCGAATATTATAAAGACAGGGTTTACGACCTAGTGGCTATGAGGGGGAGAAAAAATTACAGAAATGCTGCGGGGTATCTTAAGAAGATAAGAGATATCTATAAACAGGAGGGGGAGGAGAAAGAATGGGAAGAACTGATATATACCTTAAGAGAAGAGTTCGACAATCTTCCGGCCTGCCAGGACGAATTCGACAAAGCAGGATTGTAATGTGGTTGGGTCAAGAGTGCAGGTTGAGAAAGATTTCTCGATTACCCTCACTCTTCATATCTTGGGTCACAGCCATACATCCTGTAAACTTCTTTCCAGCTGTAATGAGATTCTTCTTTTTCCATATTATCACTACGATACTAGGGAGTCGAGGTTTAAAAGGCTAAACAAGGGAGGGATGAGTGAAAGTGAAATATATAAAGGAAGAACTTTTCACTAACTATATGACCGGAGAAAAAGAAGAAAAAGGTGATTCAGATCGGTTTTTCTGCCCCTTCTGTGAAGAAGAAAGTCAACATGAAAGAGTTGAAACGGGCGGAGATGTAAGATGGAAATGCCAGAACTGCGGTGTTACTCACGTATAAGCAAAAAAGAGATTGATTCTATCGAGGTATATAAAAAATTCATCTTTCCGATGCATGTTGAAACTCTTCATGAAAATTTATTTTTTCTATTCTTCTTCTACTGGTGTCAAATGGGGTAGGGGGATATAGTATTTTGAGTAACGCTTCCCATCTTCATCTTGAAAACCTCCTTCTCTATCTCTTACCATAACTGTAGCTCGTTTGGTTATGCGAGTGATCACCCCTTGGTGTTCTTCACCACTATATTCAAAAAAAACCTTTTTCCCCTTCGTCAGGCCATACACTTTCGCCGCCCGCTCTTCCTGAGTTACCATCTGGTGGTAGATATCGGTATGACCGAAAATATTCTTAGCCAATTGTTTAAAAAGGGGTCGGTTATGATTCGATGTGTCGAAGTGTGTCCATTCGATAACATGTATTATCTCATGTTCAAATACACGCATAGCTGCTTCCGTTCTATTAGTGCAAACGATACCATTGACTTTCACCTCCCTATTGACATCATTGAACGTTTGATGGAGAATAGGGACCGACATGGATATCGTGAACGATCCATCATCTTTGTTGTACTTTGTATTCCCACCAGATTTCGTCAATCTTTTCGAAAAACGGAAGTGAATATCGTAATCCCATTCTTTGAAGAATCCCCCTAAGAATTCCCTATCATAAAGACTGAACAGGACTCGAAGATCTTTCGTCCCGATCTTGGTAAAATTTCCTTCATCAATGTTCTCAGATTTAATCAATAATTGTTCATATACCGTTTTGAATTTTTGGTCGAGCTCATCTCGGTTATATTCAAGGTCGAGTATATTACAGTCCATAATAAACAACTTCCATCGAAGATAGTATGTTTGCCATGGCCAGACTACAGATGTCGATGCAAATAAATTTAACGTTTAAAACCCCTTCAAGTTTAAAACTGATAGAGAGCGGTCTAGAAAACTAATATTTGCCCCAATTTGTTTCATATCTCTTTACTCCCTCTCCTCTGTTCGAGTCTAAATGATCTACCATTATCTGGGAAACTATGCGTGGGTCGAGATCCATTGCTTTATCCAAGCATCTTTTTGCTTCTCTTTCCCGTCCCATCAAAGTTAATATTTGGTACTTTGAGAACCACCCCATCCCATAGTTTTTATCGATCTCGATGCTCTTGTTCACGTTCTCTAATGCCTTTTCGTATTTCTCGTCCCTCATATATATAAGGGCTAAATTGTTCCAACCTGGCGCAAATTCAGGACTTACCTTCAAAAATCTCTCGTAGGTTTCTTTAGCGTTGTCAAATTCTTCTAATGACATATAAACCAATGCCAAATTTCCCAATGCTGATGTAAACGAGGGGTCTTCTCCCAAGATCTCTTCCAATCCTTTTTTCGACTTTTCAAGGTCTCCTTTTTTCATATGTATGTAAGCTATCTGATATTTAGCTGAAAAATTGTCTAGATCCATCTCCAATATCTTTTTACAGAGGTGAGATGCAAGTTCTATAAAACCTTCGTTTATGGTCTCATCGATCATCTCATCCATTTCTGGGATATCATCTTCATCCCAATCATCTTTCTCCATGAGGTATAATATCAATTCAACCTGTTCTAGAAGGTCCTCAGCATCTTCAAAACCTGGTTTTATATCTAGAGCTTTTTCATAGCACCTCTTTGCTTCCTCATAATCCTCTTTTAAAAGATGGGACGAACCTAAACCCACCCAATATTCATGGGACTGTTTCTCTTCCGGTGAAATATCCTCGATATTTTCTAATAAGTAATCGGCACATTTATTCTCATCGGATATAATTTTTAAATATTTTATATATTCTCTCAGTTCATTGATTTCTTCTTTCCTCTCCTCTTCCATCTCTCGGGTTTTCTCAACCTCTGGGTGGTTTTCTATTAGGTGTGAATATAAGTTTTCTTTCTTTAATCTGACCTCACATTCTGGACAACTCACAAAATCCTTTTTATCCACTTTCTTCATATTTTCCCCACATTATAATTTTTATATATCGTTTTTAGGTTGTATCAACTACAACCCGAATAAATATTTATATCCTTCGAAATCTCAGATCTAGTCGATTTTTTTTTGTCATTATAACTCCCGTCGATATAGGGTAGAATGTTGATATGAGGTTAGATACTAGAGTTAAGAATAGCTAAAATCATTTTTACAACATTTATTGATTCCTAACAGCTAAACTAATATGTTTTCATTTACGATAAAATCAGATACGAACAGGATCTTACCGAGATGGTAGTGCCAGAAGTGTGGTGTAAAACATACGTGAACAACTCTACCCAAACTTCTCGAAACCTTCTTCTTTATATTCTACAAGTTCCGATAATCGCAGGTCGTTCTTCACGCTCCACCCGTTGACTTCATAGATCGTTTCACGTAGCTCGTATCCCGTAAGAGGTCTCTTTACGGTGGGATCAAGGCACCATGTTTTCTCTGAAGGGTTATACGATGCCAATCTTTTCGCCGTCTTCACTCTTTTATCGAACTCACCTTTTCCGACGAACACGTCAGCGATCACGAGAAGTGTTTTCTTCAAGCATATATCCGGAGGATCACTCGAATCGTGTTCACTCCATCCGCATTTTCTGTGTCGACAGTAATCACACACGATCAATTGTGATACTTTCCTCTCTAATACCTTCATGTTATCTAGATTCAACTCTTGTCAAAAAAGCTTTTCTCCTATTATAGATATGAGTGAACATCACAGCTGTAAATCTATGAACGACCATCCTTTGAAAGATCAATATCTTCTACTGGAATGTTCTTCTCTACCCTGTACAACATATCATTTTCTTTCGCTTTCGACTGCTCCTTCTCGATATAATCTCCGAGCTCCTCTTCTATCACTTCTTTTAAGGATCTCTCCACTTCCTCATCCCATTCGAATGTTCCATAATCGAGGGCATCTTTCCAGTTCCAGTATCGGGGCGATGTATCATGCATGTTCCACCTATCGTGATCGGTAAAGAAGGCTATAGCTTGGACCAGTGCCATCTTATCTTTATTTGAGATATCATCTCTTTTGATGAATTCTATCAGGATAGGAGCCGTTTTTTTCTGGTCTGCAAAGAAAGCTCGTTCCAAGATACCCGAAGCCCAGATCGATTCACCGTTCTTAAGAGCTTTTTCTATGGTCCCTTTGAAGTCGAAATTCGGATGATCGAAACCCCATCCGCAGGAAAAGGATGTTTCCCACTCGATGTCAGGTGCATCGTGAAAAGACGCAAGATATTCCAAGGCTTCAACGGGTATATTTTCGGCCCCTTCATTCACTCTGGTCAGTATGATCATCCTTCCTGTGATCTCCTCGACGGGTACGTTGTTTATCACATCTTCGTTCTCGGGACCGTACTCTTCGATCGCATTTAGAACGAAAGCCCATCCATCTCCCTTGGCATGGTCAAAGAATTTGTTCGAAAGTTTCTCGTAAACTTCTCCTTCGATTTTTCTAAAGAGGTTTCCCTCAGGACACAATGTCAAGGATCCGTTCAATCTCAACCGGTACTCATCCATCACGGTGAATAGGTCCTCTTTCGAATCAACTTCATCTAGTTTCTTTGATATTTCTTTGCCGGAATTTCTCACAGTATTCTTCCGTTTTTCTTTCCACTCAAGTTGGACCTTTAAATTTTTTACTTCTTCAGGTTTTTTTGTCCAACAGGTGTGACACACGAAGTATCATCCTACCGCGTGGCTGGTCGTAGGTTTCCCACATATCTCACAATTTCCCATACATGGATGATTCATATAGTAGTTTAAAAGAGCAACGAAGATTTTTCCAAAGCTCCATCATCATTCAAGAGAAAATATTTTAGCCTTGTGCCACCATAACACTAGTTGATGAAGGATGAGATAATCGACAGATTACGGAGTTGTCCACATTTTGATGAGCTCAGGTTCGCGTATCTTTACGGGTCATATGCAAAAGGAGAAACTAACGAAAGGTCCGATATCGATCTTTGTTTATATTACGATCTGGACGATAAGAAGGAGCTTTACGACACCCTGTTCAAAATAAGCGGCTCTTTCCCGGATGAATATGACATACAGATGTTCCAGCTGCTTCCTTTATATGTGAGAAAAGAGGTCTTCAACGGCGAGTTGCTGTATGCAGATGACAAAGGGTTTGTTCATGATATCGCTCATAAAACGATCAAAGAGTACGAAGATTTCAAGCCAAGATACAAATATATATT
>CAZHUM010000059.1:0-11931 GCA_964535805.1 uncultured Thermoplasmata archaeon | reverse complement strand
CTAGACAGAGTATTGAGGTTACCGAAACCGCACCCGGACTGGGACTTTTGAGATAAATTTCAGAAAATAATAAAATTTATTAATGACACGTTCAATGTTGGACATATAGTTTGAGAGAATAAAAATGAAAGGTCCTTAGTGTATGTCGGTTGTATTTCCGATACTCACTCGAATCAAGTACTTGTGATTTACATGAAAGAAACTACTAAAAAAGTTTGTATGGCCGGGGACTCCGCAGTGGGAAAAACCTCTCTCGTAAGACGATTTGTGAAGGGGACTTACAATGAGGACTACAAATCTACGTTGGGTACGGTATTATACAAAAAGACGGTTTATTTACGCGATGAAAAAGCCGACGTAAAATTGATCCTATGGGACATCTCCGGTCAGGCAGAATTTAAAAGGACACACCGGTCCGGTTTTAAAGATGCTGCCGGTGCATTGGTCATTTGTGACCTGACAAGGGAGGAAACCATTGATAATATCAAAACATGGATAAAAAATTTTCATACTTATTCTAAAGAAAACGCTCCAGTGGTCATCCTCGCCAACAAGTTCGACCTTATAGACGGTAAGGACGGAGAAGATATGGTAAAGGAGAGGTGCCAGGACCTAGATTACCAGATCTTAACAACTAGTGCTAAAACGGGATATAATGTGGAGGAAGGGTTCAAGGAGTTAGCAAAAAGTGTTTTACACAGTTCAAGCAGCTCTTCTGATAGTAAAAGGACTAAAGGCAGCGACGATAGGATCTTAAGGGGACAGATACCTGAAGAGAGGGAAGGAGATGGAAGAGCGGGCGAAATACCCGAATGTTTCTCTAACTCCTCAGAATTGATAGATTTTACCATGAACCGATTTTGTGATGTTTTAGGTGACGAAGAGATGGGGATGTATATATTTAGAAAGCAGGTGGACGATATGGATCTCGATTTTGAGGAACTGAGTAAATCCGAAGCGAAATATTTGATGAACAGTTTGACCAATATAATAAAAGATGATTTTGGCAGAGAAACGGCTAGGGATTTCAAAAGAGAGTTACTGAAAGCTTACAAAAGGTGGGATGAGTGGTAGGAGAACTTCGTTTTAAAAAGATGTGGACTCTCCTGTGCCCGAAGAGCCATTGTAAAATCCTTTGTTTGATCGTCTTGTTTTTCTTTGTGATGAATATGATCTTTCCAGTTATTGGATCCTCACATACGAGCAGAGGTGTCTCTGAGAATAGTTTTGAAAACCATGAGAAAAAGAACGGTGTGAGAGGTCCTGGATCCCCCGGTTATGGACTAGTGGCTCCAAACTCAACCGTCACACCCACTATAGACGGTATAAAGGGAGCAGATGAATGGAGTGACGCAAAATCAGATGTAGTCAGCATAGGGGGCAACGATCTTTACAGGGTGTATAGTAAGATCAAGGGAGATATCATTTACGTTTCCGTAGAACTGGACCAGAACCTTACAGATACTGTTCAAAACAATGATCACTGTGCTCTGGTGTTCGATCTTCTTCACGATGGGGGCGGCGCACCCCTAAACGACGATCTTTATGTAGAATGTCTATATCAAACAGGAGGCGTGGTCAACACGACTAAAGTCGGGGATGGAACTACATGGCAAAATATGCCATGGCCAGATGGTTGGGATGCTTATGTTGACGATCTTGGAGGGGAAGTTTTCTACGAGTTCAAGATTAATATAAGTGATTATTACACCCCTGTAGAGGGATACGTATTGGGGTTCGGTGTGAAACTAAAATCGGGTGGCTTTATGGGTGATAATATTTATTGGCCCGACGAGATGAACCCGGGAGACGATCCCGAGAACATACCGGATAGATGGGGGCATATGATATATGAACGTCCCATGCTGTTGATAAATAGAGTAGATCCCGATGGTACAGGTAACGAAGAAAGGATCGTACTTTACAACAACTGTTCTACTGAAGTTAGATTAGATAATGTGACGCTCACAAATCAGAACGGAGATAACCTCCTTCTGCCTATCCTGACTATACCTTCCTATCACAAGCTCAATATCTATTCGGGGAGCGGTGAAGACGACTACGATTTTTCCGACGGATACGGAACGGTTTACCTGGAAGATACAGAATTGTGGAACGATACCGGTGACGATGTTCTCTTAATGTTCGACGTAAACAATTGTGCCTTCGATTACATGCAGTACGGAGGCGGAAGCGAAGTTGACCCACATCCCGCTGATAGCACTTCGAACAGCGGCTGGATAAAGGATACTGCTAATCTGACTTCTCCGAGTGGCCCTGAGTATCTCATCAGGAAGACCGATGGGTTCGACACCAACAGGTCCAGTGACTGGATATTAGCTGAAGGGACACAGCCTGATCTTTGGATAGACGGTGATGGAGATGATCTATATCTGAGTGAACCTATGGGGGACCAGGTAAATATTAAACGTATAAACGGGGGAGACAATGCCAGTTGGTGGGTAGTTTTACAGAACGACGGTATGGATGAAGACACCTTTTATCTGAATTCAAGTTCTCGAATGTCGACAGATTGGGAGTGGGGATTGATAGATAACTCTACGGGAAGCATCTTTTTAAACGACAGTATGACCACCAATGCTGTTTCGTTGAACTCATCGGAATGGATGAACTTTACTCTCAATATCTCTTCTCCCTTATCCGCCTCCGCCGGGGATGGATCATCGGTCGTACTCAAAGCACTCTCTCAGAACAACACCTATTTGAATGACTCGGTTAACGCCACCGCAGTGATAAGAGAGGAGTATCAACCAGACCTTTGGGATGATGAAAAAAGCGAGGGGCACTATGTGGATACTCCCGATAAAAATCAGACCAGACATGTAAATGTGCTGCCGGGTGAAGAGGGATCATTCAGGGTGAATCTTACCAACGATGGAGGTAACATCGATTCCTTCAATATCACGTGGAACTGGCCCCTGGGTCGGAACGATACAGGTTGGGAAGCTTGGGCCTGGGACCTCACTAACGGAACAAATATAACCGCTGACCTCGAAGCCGGGGCGTATAAGACGAGTCCTTTATCCACATCGGATTCCATAACCTTTTCGATCAACATATCTTCACCGTCTACCGCTTTTTATGGCGATGTCAGTGACGTAGTATTCAACGCAACGTCTACAAACAACACAGATAAGAAAGATTCTTTCCTTTTCGAATGTCAAATATGGGCTGTCGATCATTATAATATCACGGAAACTTTGGGCGGGACGCCCATCTTGGATCAAGATATAACCGTAGATAATATCAAGTGGGGCAACGTATCCGCCTGGAACGACACCTATGGCGGTTATATAGGTCCTTTGAACTGCACATGGTCGGTCATCCCGTCAAGCGATGAGGATGCTGCGACCGGCGATGGAGAAGGGATCGATGAATGTTTTTGGAGCGGCACGGTGCCTGGTATGGTTACGTGGAGGGCTGTAAATTCAACGGTTGATTCAAGGTGGGGTACCACCAGTTATGATGTTAACTTCACCATCCAACCCGGTCCGCCAGCCAGCATAGAGATCTACCCGGATACGGAAACTTTAGTCAATCCAGGAGACGATGTCGCTATCAGTTGTAAAGTAATGGACGAATTCGGAAATCCCGTTGCTGACGGTACGAACATCTCCTTCGAATGGAACGACCATGAGGGGGATAACGATAATGCCAACCAACCAAGTCTGTCCCCTATTTGGAATGGAACGACGAACGGATGGGCTAACACAACGCTCCAGATCGATCCGAACGACCAGATCGGTGACGATTACAACGTTACTGGTAACAACGTCACGTTCAATATTAAAAACACAACAGCGAGGATAGTCGTGGAAGGTTCCAGTTCCAACCCACTCCATCATATAGAATTGACTCCCATGTACACATATCCATCGTCCAATGATGTGAGCGTCGACAATACCATCACCGGTTACACCGCTGTGGGATGGAACGACGCTGCAGAGACGGAAAAGAATCAAACATGGACACCGACATGGGGTACCACCGACGGATTGGGTTCAGCGATAGATACGGGGGGCGATTGGGACAGTGGTTACACCGCAGATTACGAAGCTGGAACTAACTTGGGATTCGACAATATTACGGTCCATGACAGCTCTTCCACCATCGGAAATAGTTCCTGTATTCAGATAGTACCCGGAGAGTCGTACGAGATAGTAATCATATCCGGAAACGATCAAGAAGGAAGAGCAGGCTCAATGTTGTCGGAGCCGTTCGTTGTCGAGGTGCGAGACGAATTCGATAATCCCGTGGGTGCTGGAGGAAACGTATGGTTCAATATCACCACGACAGGTCTGAACGGAGATGGAACCCTGAGCACAACGAATCCCGTTCTCACCGATGAAAACGGGCGGGCTAACACCACACTCACATTGGATTCAGAGCCCGGTACGAATAACGTCGCTGGTGAGATCGCTGGAGATGGTATTTCACAGGTGAATTTCACCGCTGTTGGAAGGGCACCTCCACAGATAGAGATCGAAAAAACAGTCGATGTATTAATAGCTGATCCTGGGGACGAGGTAATCTACACCATATGGTACAACAACACCGGTGAAGAGGACGCCGCTCACGTATGGATAAATGACACCTTCGACTCACACCTGGAATACATTGATTCCGAGGAAAGTTATCAATATCAAGACGAAGACACCTATGGCTGGCATTTCAATGATGTGTCCGTAGGAGAGCATCATTTCACGATCACGTGTATGGTGAAGGTCGGAACCGCGGATGGAACATCGATATACAACTCAGCCCATCTTGACTATACGGATTCAGACGGCAACAAAATGAATCCGATGGACTCGAACCAAGTTTCGATAAACGCGACCGCATCAGATATCTCCATCGAAAAGGAAGTCGATAATAAACAGGTTGAGCCCGGAGAGAACTTAAACTACACCATCAATTATTTCAATTTGGGTAACGGCACGGCAAAAGACGTTTGGATAAACGATACTTTCGATCCAAACCTTGAATATATCGAGGCTAGTGTTCCATATGAAGAGGTTAACGGTGATACCTACTGCTGGCATTTTGACGACGTGGATCCCGGGAGCTACACATTGACGATAAGGCTGGAGGTGATATCAGATACATCGGACGGTGTAGATATCTATAATCAAGCTGTGGTTAACTATTCGGACGCGAATGGAAATTATCTCATGACCAAAGAGTCAAACGAAGTGGTCACCACCGTTCGGGAGGAAATAGAGAACGAACCACCCAGCATCGAAGGAGTACCTGACTTGGTAGTACACTATGACCTGGATTACTCTTTCGATCTTACGCCATATATCTCCGATCCTGACAACGAGAGCAGCGAACTGATCCTGTCTTTTTCAGACCCGATCAACGCCCGGGTGAACGAAACCAACAACCTAGGTATGATTTTGAATTATCCCGAATCTTTGAACGGAACCACTGTTTCACTCACGATATGGGTTTCGGACGGTATAGCCTCAGACTCCGATACTATAAAAGTCCAGATCACCAGTTATCTTCCTCCAAAATTGAAAACCCCTCTGCCGGATGTTACCTTCGACGAGGATACGATCTATCATGGGTTCGATATAACTGAATATTTCTTGAATACAGACGACGAAACCGAGTACTATTCCTACGGATCAACCAACATAACGGTTACAATCTTAGATAACGGTACCGTCAGGTTCGTACCCGATGCCGATTGGTTCGGAATCGAGGATATCATATTTAGAGCCACCCACCCCTCGGGAGCTTTCGTAGAAGATGCGATCAGCGTAACCGTAGTGCCGGTGAACGATCCACCGTGGATCGACGATGTGCCCGTGCAAGAGGTGAAGGCAAACAAAGTACACACATTGAATCTTACACCTTATCTGGGCGATGTTGACGATGATATCTCGGACCTAAAGTTATCAGTGGAAAACGAGTATGTGACCGTGGTCGGGCAGACTTTGGTCCTTAATTATCCCGGGGGGGTGACGTCCGATGAGATCACCGTAACTGTGAGTGATGGGGAGTTGAATGATGAATGTACGATTTTGGTCGAAATCAATCAACCTTCTATCTGGGAAAAGATATACTGGCCTTGGCCCATCGTACCGTTCCTATTTATCATACCGGCTATACTATTTTACTATTACAGGAGAACCGTGGTGGATGACGTGTTCCTGATCTATGAAACCGGTGTATTGATAGCCCACGAAACCAGGAGGATGAGACCAAATTTCGATGATGATTTGTTCAGTGGTATGCTGACCGCTATCCAAGATTTTGCCAAGGATTCTTTCAAAGATGAAGAGAGCAGTGAGATAAAAAAACTCGAGTTCGCCGATAAAAAGATCCTTTTAGAGAGGGGAGAACATGTTTTCATGGCGGTGGTTTATTCCGGAAGGGCGACAAAACCGACATACAAGAAGATGAGAAAGACCATGGAGAGGATAGAGGACGAATACGGTGACGTATTAGCCAGTTGGGAGGGAGACACTGAGGACATACGGGGCATAAAAGAAGAATTGAAAGGGATCTTTTGATATCCATGATGATCGGTCCGCGACCGGTCGTCTAAATGGGCGATGTGAAAAGGTAAGATTTGAATCAATGGTGAAGTGGGCCCAGAGAGATTTGAACTCTCGACCTCCCGGTTATCAGCCGGACGCGCTAACCAACCTATGCCATGGGCCCGTTGGGAGTACCGCTTAAGAGAGGGGTATAAATAAAATTTACTTCGATTCGACCATCTTTACGATCCTCTTAAAATCTTCCTTCATCTCGGGTATCTTGTTCGGGTCGTAGAGTCCGGCGGCTGGGTGGTATAACGGTACGATGATTCTTCCATCTCTTTCAAACTCATCTCCATGGATCTTTGTGATCCCTGTCTTACCTATGATGGTCTTGGTGGCGTGATTACCTAGAGTGCATATTATCTTGGGTTGTATCAGTCTGATCTGCCTTTGAAGATAGGGATTGCAGGTCTCGATCTCGCTCTTTCGGGGATCGCGGTTGTCTGGAGGTCTGCATTTGACAACGTTGGTGATGAACACATCTTCCCGTGACAGTCCTACGTATTCCAGCAGCTCTTCTAGTAGTCTGCCCGCTCTCCCTACGAACGGTCTTCCCTCTTCATCCTCCTGCTCTCCAGGTCCTTCGCCTATCAGCATCAAGTCCGCCCGCTGATCACCTTCACCGGGGACTGCGTGGGTCCTGTTCTTGTGGAGAGGACATTTAGTACAGTTTTTCACCTCGTTGGCTATTTTATCGAGATCTTCGTCATCTTCAAACAGAGTTTTCTGGGCGATATTTACACCTCTGGCTCTACCTTAACTTTTACATCGATCCCATTTGTGACGCTCTGACTGACGATGCAGTAATCTTCGAATATATCTATGCACTTGTCCAGCTTCGCCTTGTCCTCCTCGCCCACACCCAATTTAATATCCACGTCGAGTGTCGTCACCCTCCATCTACCGTCAACTCTACCTATCGTTCCAGTGACCTCTCCTTGTAGTGATTCGTACTCCACCCTCTTTTTGTTCAAACAGAATATCAAACTCGCCATAAGGCAGTTCAAGGTAGCCGCAGCCAACAATCTGCTCGGCGGCGGTCCTTGTGCTTCACCTCCCACGTCCTCTGTCTCGTCGGTGAGTATAGTCCCCATGGACTCCTTATCGAATTCCACGTTGAACTGATAATCCTTGAGATGTTCTATATCCACGGTGAAGTGTTTTTCTTCGCTCATGTTATCGATGGGTCATTGATCTCTATATTTAATAAATTGTGGGGATTTCACTTTCACCCCTCCCTCCCGATCACCTTTTATTACTCCCCTGTTGATGGGCATCAAAGATAGCATGAGAAAGGAATTGGAAGATCTGTTCCCCTACGAACCCAGGAAGAACCAAGGAGGCATAGTGGATGATATCTATTCCTGTCTAGATCAAGGTATATCCATGGTATATCAAGCATCTACGGGTTCTGGAAAGACGATCTGCACCCTAACTCCCGTTCTTGAGTACGCGGATAAACACGATAAAAAGGTGCTCTACCTCACCAGGACGAACTCGCAGCAGAAACAGGTGATCGATGAGATGAGGACCATCGGTGGTTTCTACGGACTAGGTCTCCAGGGAAGGAACAATACATGTCTTCTAGCCCTCAACGACGAGGAACTGCTGAAGGGTACTGCGGACGAGCTATCCAAGTACTGCAGTGACAGAAAAAAAGAGGTGATCGAAGCCTACGGCGAGGGTAAGAAGAACTACTCCTGCCCTTACTACGGCGGCCTTCTCGAATGCGATATCAACGATATCAGACAGTGGGCGAAGAAGAACGTGCCCACGGTTGACGAGTTCTTGGGTCACTGCCGGAAACAGGGCCTGTGTGCCTACGAGATGTGTAAAGCTCTGATACCTGACGCACTCCTGGTCACCGCTCCGTACATCTATTTCTTCATGCCCTTCATAAGGAGAAGACTTCTGGAATGGTGGGACGTCGAGATGGACGACTTGATCGTTGTGGTGGATGAAGCGCACAACCTTCCGGATTACGCCAGGGAGTTGGCCTCGGGAGAGATCAGCACGATAACGCTGGAGAGGGCTATCGGCGAGGGGCGGGAATTCGGTGATCCAGACATATTCGAAGATATCAAGATATCTTCTTTCACACGACTTCTTCTCAACATATTGCTGGACATAGTGGACGAATTCGTCGTGGATGAAGACGGGTTGATACCTCCCAACGAGCTTAGGACGGAGCTGCTTCACACCCTGGGCTTGAACACCCAGCAGTTCAAATCCTTGATCAAAGATCTCAAGATACACGGAGAGATAGTCCAGCAGAACAGGAGGGACGCAAAAAAGCTCCCGCGGTCCTATATCCACTCTCTAGCGGAGTTCCTTTCGTTCTGGATATCGGTGAACCGGGCGGAGTACATCAAGCTGGTGAACGGTGGAGATAACCCGAGTCTGGAAGGATACTGCCTGGATCCCAGCAGGATAACGGAAGCGCTCAACCACTGCTGGTGCAGTATCCATCAATCCGCCACCTTGGAGCCCATGGACGAGTACAAGGACTCCATAGGACTGCCCTACGATTCCGAGGTGAAGATATACGGTTCTCCCTTTCCGGAGGAGAACAAACAGTCCATCTACAAGCGCGGCATCACTACACAGTACGAAGCCCTAAACAGGGACGACGAGATGCTTCAGAAGATCGTAGATGACATAGGAAAATTGATATCCGATGTGGATAGGAACACGATATTCTTCTTCCCGAGTTATCGGTTGATGAACTCTGTAGTCAGATCCTTAGATGGCATTTCAGAAGATATATTCATGGAGAGCCAGGGCATGAGCCAGCCGGTGCTGATGGAGCTCGTCAGCGAGTTCAAAGAAAGCGGCGGTAATCTTTTTTCCGTAATAGGGGGTCGGCTGAGCGAGGGGATGGATTTCCCGGGTAAGGAACTGGAAGTTGCCGTGATGGTGGGGATACCATATCCAAAACCCACTGCCAGACAGAGGGGGCTGCAGCATTATTATGATCTAAAATTCGGAAAGGGGTGGGATTACACTGTTAAAGCACCGGCTGTTAGGAAGATACTGCAAGCTACCGGTAGACTTATCAGAAGTGAGAAAGACAGGGGTGTCTCTATCATACTGGATGAGAGGGCTGTACACTTCAAACAGTACATACCCAATCTTAGATTGGTGGAGAATGTGATCGGGGATATTGAATGCTTCTTTGCAGACGTATCTAACCAAAATCGTTATAAGGAAAATTCGTGAATACTATAGTATAAAGGTAATGCCGATGAAGAACATGATATATATCACAAAGTCACTTTTTGTCATCATAGTTTTTTGCATGTTTGTTACCAGTCTAGATCCTGGATATATTTTTATTAGGGATAGAGGGGAGGATGTAGAGCTAAAACGGATGTTTAGGTACAAGGATGAAAGGGATGATCTTATGGATCTCATTAAAAGGAACCCGATCAAGATCGATAACGATACCGAGATGATAACAATGGCTGCTGACGAAGGATGGGAGGGTAACGGCACCGCTCTAAACCCCTATATCATCCAGGGATATGAGATAGACGGAACAGACCACGGTTATGGCATCTATGTAGGGAACACGACCCTGATTTTCAAAATACAAGACTCTGTTATTAAACACACCGGCATCAACTATGATAGCGGATATTTTGATAAAACCGGTGCATACTTATTCAACACCAGCCACTGCGTTATGGACAACATAACATCTTATAGCAACAAAGGGAACGGTATCTTTATCTCCGAATCGAATAATATCAGCATATCTTCAACTTCCCTGAATAATAATTCCGAGGATGGTATCTCTATTGAGTACGCTTCCGACATCGCAGTTTCAGATTGTATCATAGAACACAATGATCTCGGTGCATATATTACTAAATCGGAGCGAATTTCACTTGAAAGTTCAAACTATTCTAGTAACAAGGGGAGAGGGGTAGATCTCATGAAAAGTTATCACGTGGATATAAAGAACAACAGCTTTTCAGGTAACAAATATGGGCTGTATATAGAACTCTCCCAACACAACTGTGTCATCGGGAATAGATTTTCAAACGAAAGTGAAGAAGGTATCACCCTGAGCCACAGTTTGAACAATACCTTCGAAAAGAATATTATAATGGATATGAAAAACGGTTACATGGTTAAGTATTCAAGCCACGAAAATACTTTTATAAACAACGATATTCGAAGGGTGGCTGGTTACCCCATATATATTTACTCATCAAACTATAACATCTTAAACAACAATGAAATATCCGACAGCGAATACCTTTCATCATACATAATAAATTCACACGGAACGAATATATCCAACAATTTCATTAAAAACAATTCCAACGGGATAAAGCTAAGTCGTTCAACCGGATGCAAAATATACAACAATAGTTTCGTTAATGTGGGCATCTATTTTTACGGAGTTGAAGAAAGGTACTGGATAAGTCATGATATGGGACTTAATACAGTGAACGGAAAGAAGCTTGAGTTCATTAAAAATAGTACGGGTGAAGAATTAGATGGAGATATCGGAAGTGTTATCCTGGTCAACTGCTCCGATATGGTGTTAGAAGATATGAATTTCAGTGATACCGATATGGGCATCGGGATCGCTTTTTCGAAGAATGTAACGATTTCTGATAACAGTATTTATTCAAATTATTACGGCATGTATATTTTAGCTTCTTACAACACCACGATCCACAATAACACCGTGGGGAACTGCAGCGAAGCCGGTGTTTTGTTGTACAATGATACATATACCTATCTGTTGGATAATATATTCCTATCAAACGGACTGAATATTTATGGGGATGAAATAGAACATTGGAACACCCACGAGATTTCAACCACGAATATCGTTAACGGAAGATCACTTCTCTATGTCAAGGATGCTGAAGATCAGGTTTTCGAAGGAAATCATGGTCAGGTGATATTGGCCAACTGCTCTGACTCCCTGATCCGGGATCAAAGCATCCATGCTACTGATACCGCGGTATCTATTGGATTTTGTGATGGTATCGGCTTTTCTAATAACGTCATAACCCAGAACTCAGTGGGCGTTTATATTTATAACTCCACGGAAGGCCGCGTTGACCACAACGATATCCAAGATAATAACAATGGGATCCAACTATATGTTTGTAAAAACCAAAACGTATCGGATAACAACATATCTTCCAATAACAATCACGGCATCTATAAATACAGAACTATAGAAAGTTCATTCTATAGGAACAACATAACGAACAATGAGAGGAGTGTTTTCTCCTATCTATCCCAAAACAACACGTTCAGGTACAACAACTTTGTTTCTAACAGTGGCGGATTGTGGCTGTCACCTTCTACCAATACAAATAATGATATC
>CAZHUM010000058.1:0-11934 GCA_964535805.1 uncultured Thermoplasmata archaeon | reverse complement strand
ATATAATATTATATCACAACGAGTATTTAAAGTTGTTGCGAAAGCCTTATATATAGAAAGCCTTATATATATATATATATATATATTTTATTAGTCAAGGGTTAAAAACACCTATTATGGGTAGAAAAATCGGGAGTTCGTAACATGAAGAAAATGAATATAAAGATAGGGGCATATTTTAGTATGGTTGTAATAGTGATTTCTCTATTTACAGCGATACCCAGTACAACAGTCGGTGAAAGCAGAACAGATATAGTATTGGTAAGGATGAACGACACTGACGAGATAAGGAACATAGAAAGTGCGGATATAAACATTATTGAAAATTATGGTGAATACATCTTGGTAGAATGCGATCCTGCAGTAGTATCTTATATAGAGAGTATCGGTCTTGATGTAGATCGAATGGATTACAGGACCAAGCTGTATATCAAGGATCAAGTTTTCGATATACGTGATGGGGAGCCCGATATGCCAGATGAATTACGTGTAAAAGACTATCGTACCGGTGAGAAGGGACTGTATATCGTACATATGATAGGACCGATAGCTAAAAGCTGGCGCCCTACACTGGAAGAAATGGGTGTTGAGGTAATGAACTATATGCATAATTTCGCATATCGGGTACGCATGACACCTGAACAGGCGAGTGAAGTATCAGAACTTTATTTTGTCGACTGGGTGGGGTTTTATCACCCATATTATAAGTTGCAACAAAATATAAAACCAGGGATGATTGACATCGGAATCGTATCCTGTGCAAATGCGGAAAGTCTGAACAAAGTCCGGGAAATGGTTCCCGAAAATCGGTTTATAGATATGAACGACCGGGGTGCCATAGTTAGAACATTTGTGAAATCCGAGGAAGTCATTCACGATCTAGTGAAGATTAGGGATGTGTTATATGTCTCAAAATATTCAGAACCAATTTTACATTCTGAAATTGACTCACAGATTATTGGTGGAGGCGCATGGTTCATGGATGACGATGATAACCCATCTACTCCTTATCGAGTTCATGGTAATCACGGTGCCTACATCAACCAACGAGGATATACTGGAGCAAGTGTTACCATTGCGATTGCAGATACCGGTTTAGGTGATGGAACCACACCCAATGCGGGACATCTAGATTTTACGGATAGGGTTATCGGCGGATACTCTTTTGCTGATTCGCCATCAGAGTGGCATGATGCTATTGGTCATGGTACACATGTGGCAGGCTCGGCTGTAGGTGACACATATGGGGGTACAGGTCTTGTTTATGCCGGTCATGAACCTTATTATTTGGCACAGGGACCTGCCTATGAATCAAATCTTTTTGCTGTTAAAATATTTTTCGATAATGGATATCCTGCGTTTTGGACTTTTTTTGATATCATTGAACAAGCTGCACTAAATTCCGATGCATATGTACATTCAAATTCCTGGGGCAGAAAAGAAGCCGAGGGAAAATATACTTCAGCTGCTTCAGAATATGATCAAGGGGTTAGAGATGCGGATCGAAATTCTGTTGGTAATCAACCTATGATTATCACTGTTTCAGCTGGAAACGATGGTGAAGATGGTTATCAAACTTTAGGTGAACCTGGTAGTGCAAAGAATGTTATTACAGTTGGTGCAACAAGTAGTTATATGCCCGATGCTGGTGATTATGGATATCACAATATATTGGGATTAGTAGATAATCCTGATGACATTGTGAGTTTCAGCTCACGGGGATGGACGCCAGATAACCGTGTAAAGCCAGATTTAGTGGCCCCTGGTTATGGTATTGTATCTACTAGAAGCCCTATAGGTGTAGAATATGATCATACCTTTCTCTATACAGAAGATGCACGATATGAATGGATGCAAGGAACATCAATGTCAAACCCAGCAGTAGCGGGTGCGGCTGCGGTAACTGTAAATTGGTATGAGGGCAATTACGGTTATCGCCCAAGCCCCGCCATGGTGAAAGCTCTGTTAATCAATACAGCAAATGACCTTTGCGATGATAATGGAAATACTGGACCGATACCCAACCGAGACGAAGGGTGGGGTATAGTCGATATTTCAAAATTGTTGTTTCCCTACGAACCATTTTTCTTAACGGATGAAACATCTATTTTTAACAGTAGCGGACAGTTTAATGAATATGAAATAGGAGTAGATAGAACTGGTGTGCCGTTGAAGGTTACTCTTGTTTGGACTGATAAAGAGGCAGCTGGGGATACTGTTAACGAACCAACCCTTATAAATGACTTAAACCTGGAAATGGTTTCCCCCTCTGGTAATGTTTACCGAGGTAATGCATTTCCTGTTGATGATGAAGGAAACAGCACTAATTATTATACTTCCCCAAACATTGAAACAATGCCTATTTTCGATAAACATGGAGATGGCTGGGACGATACGAACAACGTAGAGAATGTTTACATCCCTCCAGATGAAGTTGAGACCGGTTTATACACCGTCAAGATAATAGCTAAACATATAAACGACGATGCTGTCAACCTAGGCTACAATAGTCAAGATTACGCACTCGTTGTTTCCAATGCAAAAAGAGAATTTAGAATAAATGATGGAGATATATACACGACGAGTAGGGATGTTACATTGAGTGGGATTCCTGGATATACGAGTTCGAGCATGAACTTCCGCAACGACGACGACACCGACCCAAAATGGAGAACACGAACACACACAATCGACAGTGGTGTTTATGATGATTACTCCGACACCGTTTATACGGTCGAGGATAAAGGGGCTCAAAACTTAGCATTTGAATTTCTTGCAGGTGATTTTGAGGATGGAGATTACCTGCGGGTGTACGATGGATCGTGGACGATGGTAGGGGAATTCACGGGCTATTGGGACAAGGAGGATTCGCCGAGAGAGGCTGAAGTGACAGGGGACATTGCGTATCTAGTGATAGAGCCTGATGGAGACGGAAATACGGGAGAAGGATTTGGGATTACACGGTATGATGCATATAGTGAGTGGTCACCTCCAGAATCCTGGTCATCAACAAGATCCTGGCAGTTATCCTCGGGACAGGGAACAAAGCGTGTTTGGTTCGAAACGTGGGTGATTCAGGCAACATGTACTCTGGATACGACGATATCATATATGATGGATCAAGTCCATCTTTCTCCAATTTTTCTCCAGCGGAATGGGTGAACACACAATCTCCGGATTGCAGTATAGATGTTCAGGATACTATTACTGGTTTGGATATCAGTAGTGTTTCATATAAATACAGCAAAGACGGTGGAAGCTCTTGGATCGGTGACGGAAGTGGTAATTGGATACCATTGAGTGTAATGGGTGAGGATGGTGACACGGATGCTAAATCCGTGCCTCCGTTCACCGTTGATTTTGGACAGGATACAAACACTAAAGGTAAAAACAAGGTCAAATTCAAAGCGAGAGATCTAGCCGATAATATGAATATTAAAACATATAATGTAATAATCGATACTAGTACCCCACCTGATATCACTTGGTTAAATCCAATGGATTGGACGAATGACCAAAAACCGGACTGTGAATTCGAAGTTGTAGACTTTGGTTCCGGATTAAAGGATTTGGAATACAGATACAGCAAAGATGGTGGCGGTACTTGGGAGATAGGTTGGACATCCATCGACTTCGGTGAAGAAGGAGATAACACTTTGATAGAAATTACGAAAGAAGTTGACTTCGGCCAGGATTCGAAAAATGATAATATAGTGAAGTTTAGAGCAACTGATGTACTCGGAAATCAAGATACGACCACGAAAACTATCAAGATAGATAGTATGTCTCCATCGTCGGTCAAACCGTATTATATTATTCAGGATGATGATTATTTCAAGTTCGAATGGGATATCCCCGTTGATATCGATCCGTCTCCAAGTTCGGGAGTATATTTCGAAGGGGACCTGTATAAAAAAATAGACGGGGAATGGACTCCGATACATAGTGCTACCACTGCAGGCGATACTTTATATTTGGGAAAAGAGGGGACGGGGGAATATAAATTTACACTAACAACTAAAGACAATGCAGGTAATTCAGGAGAATCCACGGATGTTGTTTTTTACTATTATCAAAAGGGATTATACGGATTTGTCCAAAACTACGATAATAGAGAAGAATATCTTGGACATTCTGTAATAGTTACATTTGCAAGTCCTTCTGGAGAAGTCATCGGTCAAACTGGTACAAATATAGACGGAACTTATTCATGGGAACCCCCCTCTCCTGGCACCTATATCGTAACAGCATATAGACATGGTATGACTTTATTTTCTCCTCAGACTGTTGAAGTAGAAGATTTAGACTCGCGTTATTACGTAGGGCCCCTGCTTTTGATGCAGGATAACGAAGACGTGTTGATAGAGGGAAAAATTGGTGTATGGATGGATGGTACAACCCTGAATTCGAAAGGGAGCGGAAAACAAATAAGAAGCAGTTGGCATGGACAAGGAGGGGTAAAAGTATCTACACCCATGGACAGATTTACCGATATAACAAGTTCAACAGGGTATTTTTCCTTTAACGCAAAAACGACGACCGCTTCCTTCGATGGATCTTATAAATTAACCTTATCAAAATCCGGGTACTACAATAAATACATGACTGTTACTGTACCATATTCGGCATCGACGATAGATCTGGGAGAGATAACACCTTTGAAAAATAAAGATACGGTCGGGTGCCCATATGCTGGCGGTTGGAACGGTACGGGATATTACGAAGGAAATAGTATATTACCGAGATCTGAAACATTGGAGAGAAGGAGTAGGGATGTGGTAGACCATTTTGTTATAGATGATCCCGTTAAAAATAACAATCGATATCTTGTAAATATATCAGAATTCGAAGGCGACACGAGTTATCTAGATAAATTCAGTTTGAGGGAGGTTCATTACGAAGGCGATGGAGAACTCATGGTAACCACCGATGGTAAACCGTTTGTTTATACCGATCCATACCCACCTCTTACCGCGATAAATAAAAGCGATGTGGATGTTACTCAGGACGTATCAGGCATAGACCAATACACACATCAAGGTTTCAACACAGAGAGCCTAGTGTGTAACTTTGGGGATATCGATAAGACCGACCTCAGGATACTCTTAAGTGCTGATAAAGCACCTCCTTCAAGTGGTCCAGGTCCTTGGTATTTGGGTAAAGGTACATCACTGGTATACGGTCCGATCGAGGTAGAAATATATTCCAATGGTTACTGGAAAAGTGTAGGGTTGGTGTACCCCAGAGCAAATTATTCGATAGAGGGTCTAGACCTATCTGGTTATTATGACGGTTTAGGGGAATTAATAGTACGTTTGAAATGGAAAGGTTATCATCCACTGGATTTTGTTGGAATCGATTGGACCAAGCAACCAGAAATAATCACAAGGAAAGTCGGCTTAATTAACGCTACTTCGTTCTTAGGGAGTAATTTAACCGACACTCTAGCTTATTCAGATGACGACAGCTTTAGATTGAATAACAACCAATACATAAATCTCAAATTTAATAGTTCGATGGATACAGTAAGAAGTCTAATATTAACTTCTGAGGGATATTACAACATACCATATCGAACACTCGGAGGTATATCAGTTGGTAAGGATATTAGTATAAAAATTAATTCTGAATCCGAATTAAAATCGGTAACATTGTACGAGGATAACAAAGCAATAAGATCGGTTCAGAATATAAATACGTTTGATAACTCATTTATATATCGTCCATCAAAAGAATATTATCTCGAATTCAACACTGAAAATAAGACCGCGATTATGTTGGAAGTATCAGGAATATGTGGAAATAATATCGATAAATTCCAGGTAGAAAATAACAGTATTGTTAATTTAACTGAATTTATTGGTCACCTGTCAGGGATTGATGAATCCGATGAATCGACAAACGTCCCTTCAAATGAAAGCATAATGTTTAATCCAATCGACTTAAATATCGAATACACTATGGATTGGGAATATTTTTACTGGGATTTTGGTGATAACTACAGGGTTAGGGTAACAAACCAATACGTTACACATAGTTACGATATACCGGGCGAGTATAATGTATCTTTGATGGTAAAATATGAAAACGGACAAACGATTAAAACGGAAAGAACGATAAAAGTGATTTCTCATCCACCTGAGCCATCTATTAAACTTTGGCGTGAAGTGAACGTATCTCTCAGAGTCGCAGGTAGAAAGGACAACAAAGTTACAGCTGAGATATATGAAGACGGTGCACTTATAGAATCTTTAGAGGCTCTGAGAACTCCGGGAAAACCAAACGCGAAAGTCCTCACACTCAAGGTTCACGATGATAAAAATTACAGTGTTAATCTCATCTACAACGCAACTCGCAGAGGAGCGAATCCAACGTGGCTTACATTCGAGTCAAGAACCGATTCATTCGAGATAAAAGAGACATTCAAAACCAAAGACGGGTTCGACCAATCAATATCATACGACGTCGATGACGATCTAGGCATAGTACTTTCAGAGGATCGGTTGTACCATTTTTCAGCGGAAGGAAGTTACGATCCTGACGGAGAGATTTTATCATATGATTGGGATTTCGGTGATGGAAATAACGATTCTGGACCGATTGTGTCGCACGAATATCGATCGGAAGGTGAATACATCGTATCCTTAACTGCTACGGACGATAAAGGTGTAAAAGGTACGAAAGAAATATTACTAAACGTATCGAAGGAATAATATAAATCGACACGTTATCTCGATCCAACTCGGGATAAGTAATAAACAAAACACCCCTCATTATTTTTAGGTTAACCGAAAAGTTTAATAATGCCACCGAATAATTACTATCCATGAATAAGGAAACCATCGAGGAGTATCTCGAAACCATATTCAAGCTGACTCTTCAGAAAGGAAAGGATGAAGAAAACGTGAAAACCGGGGAGATAGCAGATCATCTAGGCTTATCTCCACCGACTGTAACAGAAGTTCTCCCAGTACTCGAAGAGATGGGATACATCACTTACAAGCCGTACTACGGTGTAAAACTCACCGAAGAAGGAAGGAATATAGGTGAACGTATCGTCCGTACACACAGGGTACTCGAAGTTTTCCTGGACAGGTATTTTTCCATCGACAGCGGTAAGATCCACGAGAAGGCGTGTCAGATGGAGCACATCTTCGATATAGATATGATAAACGAGATGTGCAAGCGATTGGACGCACCTACGAAGTGTCCACACGGCAAACCCATACCGGAATGCCATATTTCAAAATGCCCTGTAAAAGGTGATTGAGATCAAGTATGCCAGGAAGGCACTCGGGATATCAGAGGATGAACACCTCGACGTACTGGTGGGGAATCCCAATGTGGGCAAATCCGTTGTTTTCTCAGCTTTAACAGGGAAGTACAGAGAAGTGTCTAACTATCCCGGTACGACCGTCGAAGTCAGTATCGGTGAAATCAGATTCGGTACCGAGAAAGAGACCGTTATAGATACACCCGGAGCGAACTCTCTTACGCCGATAAGCGAAGACGAAAAAGTGGCGAGAGATATACTCCTCGGTAGTGACCCAGACAGATTGGTTCAGGTGGCGGATGCAAAGAACATGAAGAGGACTTTGATGTTTTTCTTACAGCTCTCAGAACTGGGCGTTCCGATGGTCCTAGACCTCAACATGATCGACGAGGCAAAGGCGAGACTTATCGAGATCGACACACGAGGATTATCGGAGGAACTCGGTGTGCCGGTCGTAGAAACGGTGGCTCCTGAAAGGAGGGGGATACAGAAGTTGAAAAGCGAGTTGAAAAATGCGTCCGTTCCGTCAGTGAAACCGTCATATCACCCGGAGATAGAAAAAGCGATCCGTGAGTTGACGAAAATCTTCGGCAGCCGAGGGACGTCGATGCTTTACTTGACCGCCCAGGAAGAGATGAAAGATTTTATCGTTGAAAAATATGGAAAGAAGAAGGAGCAAGAAGCAGATAAAATACTCTCTAAGCTGCATGAAAAGTTCAGTCAAGATCTGAGTTACCTTGTAAGGAATTCACTGCGCAAGAAGGCTCGAGAACTTACCTCGAAGTACCTGAAGAAAACGGAAGTCGAGCGCACTTCACTTAAAAGTAAACTGAGCACACTCACCATGACCCCGATAACGGGCATCCCGATATTCATCGGAGTGCTGCTTCTGTTGTATGCTTTCGTGGGTTATGTAGGAGCACAGCTCGCGGTCGATCTGATCGAGGTGGATATATTCGGTAACCACATCAACCCTTTCATCACGGATATAACCTACGAGTACATCGGAGATAACGTGATCTCTGAAATTCTGGTGGGTGAATATGGCGTTATAACCGTCGGTCTTACGTGGGCGATAGCTCTTATACTCCCTCTTATAACCACCTTTTTCCTAGCATTCTCGATCCTGGAGGACGTTGGGTACATACCGAGGCTCGCGGCGATGGCGGATAAAGGATTCCGCAAGGTGGGACTCAACGGAAAAGCGGTCCTACCCATGGTGCTGGGGTTCGGGTGCGACACCATGGCAACGCTGACGACGAGGGTGCTGGATACGAAAAAAGAAAGGGTGATCGCTACTACCATGCTCGCACTAGGTATACCCTGCTCTGCACAGTTGGGTGTCATATTCGCCATAATGGCTATCCTCCCCCTTCAGTATTTCGCTCTCTGGGTGATAGTCGTAGCTTCTCAGCTGCTACTCGTGGCTTGGATGGCATCCAAGATATTACCTGGCGGGAGAGGGGACTTTATCATGGAATTACCGCCTCTACGAGTTCCGAAATGGGACAACGTTTTGAGGAAAACTTACTACAAGGTGATGATGTTCTTCAAAGAAGCGGTACCCTTGTTTCTTCTAGGGACATTCATCATCAGCGTAGCCAACATAACCGGAGCTCTCGATGTCGCAATCGACGGTCTAAGACCAGTGGTCGTTCACTGGATGGGACTGCCGGAGGATACCACGGTGGCTTTTCTCCTGGGTTTCCTCAGGAGGGATTTCGGTGCGGTTAGTATTTTAGATATGTCGGGACAACTTGCAGTACGTCAGATCCTGGTGGCTACGGTTGCCATCACCTTGTTCGTTCCCTGCATAGCGAACCTCCTTATCATCATCAAAGAGAGGGGTGTCAAGACCGCCCTCGGTATCATAGGATTCATCATACCGTTCGCCTTCTTCGTTGCCGGAGTACTTAATTACGTGATGAAATTTATAGGAGGACTGCTATGAAGAAAAGGCATCGATGTCCCCTGTGTGGATACAAGTTCAAGGTCAGCAGCTTGACGGCATGTCATTCCTGCCCATTCAGCAAAGGGTGCAACAGGATCAAGTGTCCGAACTGCGGCTACGAATTCATCCCAGGAGTTGATGAAAGATGAGGGGAAGAGAGATATCAGAGATAGAACTAGATGAAGCTCTCGAGATATTGTGGACCCTGGAGGAGGAGGGAAAAAGAGACAAAGAATCGTTCAAGAGGAGATACTCCGACGATCTGATGAGGGAAGGAAGGAGAGAACACAGGAAGAAATTCAGACACGGATATAAAAGCAGGTTGAGCGACGAGGTTTTGGATGAACTGGAATCACGCGGTTTGATCGTGATGGACAACGGTGAGATACGGTTGACAAAGGAAGGCAGACGTGATGCCAGAAATATAGTCCGGAGGCACAGGTTGGCTGAACGCCTGTTCACAGATATCCTGGATATGAGCGAAGACGAGGTCGAGACGCCGGCTTGTGAGTTCGAGCACTTACTTTCCGAAGAGGTTACAGACAGGATCTGCACTCTACTGGGGCATCCTTCCGAATGTCCACACGGGATGCCCATACCACCCGGGAAGTGTTGTAGGATCGGTAGGGACACCATCAAACCCGCCATCATACCCCTTTCGAAGGTAGGGGTTGGACAGCACGCCAAGGTGGCATACATCTCCACCGGGAGTCACCCTCGTTTACACAAGCTGTTGTCCTATGATATCGGACCAGGTACTATCGTCAAGGTGCATCAGAAAAAACCGGTATGGATAATAAGGGTGGGGGAGACGGACATCGCTCTAGAAGAAGATGTAGTCGGCGATATCTACGTCAAGCAGCTTTGAGCAAAACACCCATATACCTAATTACTTAATAAAGAAGATATGACCGACGTAGAAGAACTCATCCGGAAGTACGCTCTGAAGAACGCGGTAAAATTCGAGGGAGAGGCCACATTGGGTGCCGTCATGGGTAAAGTCATGGGAGAATGTGAAGAATGCAGGAAGGACCCAGCGGGGACGAAGGATAGGATCGCAGAAGTTATCTCAGAGATCAATGAACTATCATCGGAGGAACAGGAAGAGGAGCTGGAAGTGCTCATGCCTGAGTTCTTCGAGGAGCAGGAGGAAGCGGAGATCGATCGACTGCCGGACCTAGATGCGGAGGGGGACGTCGTGATGCGTTTAGCACCGTATCCCAGCGGACCTCTGCACATAGGGAACGCAAGGATGGTCATACTGAACGACGAGTACGTCAAGAGGAACGACGGTAAACTGATACTGTTCTACGACGACACCATCGGCTCTGAACAAAAAAAACCTCTTCACGACGCATACGACTTGATAAAAAACGGGCTGGATTGGCTCGGAGTCGAGTGCCATGAAACCTACTACAAGTCCGAAAGGATGAACATCTACTACAAGTACGCAAAGAAGATAATCGAGATGGGAGAAGCCTACGTATGCGAGTGCAGTGCCCAGGAATTAAGGAAGAAAAGGGAGAAGGGCGAGGAATGCGAGCACAGGAATAAGAGTATCGACGAAAACCTCGAGCACTGGGAGGGCATGTTGAAAGGAGCATTCGAAGAGGGAGAAGCAACGGTCCGGATCAAAACGGATATGAAGGATCCCGACCCGGCTTTCAGGGATAGAGTTCTGTTCCGTATCTCCAACAATCCACACCCGAAAGTTGGCAATAAATATCACGTCTGGCCGCTGCTCGAGTTCTCTTGGGCGATAGACGACCATCTGTTGGGTATGACACACGTCCTTCGAGGGAAAGACCTGGTCATCGAAGACCGTATGGAGAAGTACATATGGGATCTGTTCGGATGGGAAGGACCGGAATTCCTGCACTACGGGATGCTGAGGGTGGAGGAATTGAAACTCAGTAAGAGCGACTTCCAGCGCAGGCTGAAAAAGGGTGACCTGACAGGTTGGGACGACCCGAGAACGTGGTCGCTGCAGGCACTCTGGAGGAGAGGCATCCAACCGGAAGCAGTGAGGGACTTCATCCTGGACTTCGGTATGTCTCTGACCGATATAGCGGTTCCAGCCTCCAAGCTGTACGCAAAGAACAGGGAGATCATAGATTCCAGGGCGAACCGGTATTACTTCCTTTCACAGCCGGTGAAGATCGAACTGGAAGGCGATTATCCGGAAGAAAAAGCCGAGATACCCAGACATCCAGACTTTGCCGAGAGGGGTATGAGAAAGCTGAAAGTCGGTGAGGAAGTTTACATACCTAAAAAAGAGTGGGAGGATAATCAGGGCAAGGAAGTCAGGCTGAAGAATTTTTGTAATATACAGCTCGATGGTAAGAAGGGAACGGTGACGAGCATCGAAAACAAAGACATCTTGAAGATACAGTGGTTGGTGGACGGGCACGATGCGACCGTGGAACGGGATGACTCATCACTGGACCACGGGATGGTCGAGAAGAACATAGATGAAGTTAAGGAAAACGATATAGTTCAGTTCGAACGATATGGGTTCGTCAGAGCGGAGGATCTGGAGCGGTACTACTTCGTTTACGGGCATCGGTAGGGTGGATATAAACATACAAATGGTCGTGTTTACTTGGTTATCCTCAGTCTAGTTATTTAAGTAAGGACCTCCGCGACCGATATTTTAATATTATATAGTATATAATACGATAGGGTAGGCTTATCGTACAGTATAGGATAC
>CAZHUM010000057.1:0-12435 GCA_964535805.1 uncultured Thermoplasmata archaeon | reverse complement strand
TACATGCTGTGGGCATTCATAATTCTGATATATAAATTCATGCCCAGAAAAATCATGAGTTAGGTGAACGTAAGGGCATCGGAAATAGAATTTCTGATTCCGATGAAGCCCATTCGTTCGATATGGCCTGGCTTGTTTACAACTGACGTGTACTTAGAAGTCACCGACCTACCTAGATATTTCTCTTCCTTAACAGTATAAGTGTGGTGATTTATTAGAAGAGCTTAAGTAAAACTTTTCCCATATCTACATATGGATAGCAGGAACGGATTGGATAGGTATGAATTGCTTATTATAGGTATAATAATCCTAGGATTATGTATTAACTTTTCAGGGATTTTACTCTATTCATATTCCAATTACAAACTACACAATTCGGATGGTCAATTCGGTATTGATGATTTTCACTGGTACATGAATATGGGTTCTGGACAAAGATTATTAGGTGCATTTATTTATGGTGTTGGATTTTTTCTAGTTTTTAAAAGGTTGAACAAGGTGTTCAAGATACACAAGTACTTTGATATCATCAATTATTCATATCTTTTTTTTCTACTTCCGTTATTGATCCAGTCGATATTCTCTTATCCGTTCATGGAAAGTTATTCAGATCATGGGCTTTTTGATAGCTCTGGATTGGTAGTATATAACATACTATCATTGGTCAAAATAGTATTATTTTTCTCCATGATTTTGCTGATAGCTGTAAAAATATTTGGTAAATATAGACCCTCCATAGTAACGTTGGAAGAGTATCGGAAGATGAAAGAGGATCACGGGAAAATATAATCACTCTTAAAGGATCGTTTGCATACATATTAAATTCACCACGATAATTTTTAATCCATGAACGCATAGGGGATGATGCCATGATAAACAAAACAGTTCAAAAAATCGAATTGAGCGGTATCAGGAAGATGTTCGAGATGGCCGGAGAAGGAGCGATCAACTTGGGCCTGGGTCAACCCGACATGAACCCACCCAAAGACATAATCGACGCGTATCACAGAGCCATGCTGGACGGCAACAACGGTTACGGGTCCACATACGGTCTTATAGAACTGCGTGAAGAGATAGCAAAACAGTACTCAAAGTACAAAAGCAGTATCGAAAAAGAGAACGTGCTGGTCACCGTCGGAGCGACACAAGCCTTCATGATCGTGATGAAGAGCTTACTGGAAGAGGGGCAGGAAGTGCTCTACCCCGAGCCCGGTTTTGTACTCTACGGTCCACAGATCAAACTTGGCGGAGGGGTCCCTGTTCCATATCCACTGATACAAGAACACGGATTCGTCCCACAGATCCATGACCTTGAACGCTTGAGAACGGAGAGAACCAAGGCCGTCATCTTCAACTCGCCGGGAAATCCCACGGGAGGCGTTTTTTCAAAAAAGGACGTCCAAAGTCTGATCGACTGGTCGGCTGAAAATGATATCATAATAATCTCCGACGAGGTCTACGAGAAGATGATCTACGAAGGAAAACACCATTCTTTCTTGGGTGATTACGAGAACGTGGTGATGATCAATTCATTCTCCAAGACCTTCGCCATGACCGGGTGGCGCATCGGTTTTTTGATCACAAGGGACGATTGGCTGAAAGAGATCGGCAAGGTGAACTACTACACCGTCGCCTGCCCTCCCACCCCTACCCAGCATGCCGTTCTCTACGGTATCAAGAACCGCTTGGATTTCATCGAAGATATGAACGAGAAGTTCAAGGAGAGAAGGGATGTGATAGTGAAGCGATTGAACGATATGCCGGGCATGGACTGCCTAAAACCAAAAGGCGCTTTCTACGTGTTCCCCTCCTTCGACTACGAACTCTCCTCAAATGACCTTGCCATGAAATTACTTGAGAATAACGTACTGGCAACCCCAGGCAGTGCCTTCGGACCCACCGGAGAAGGTCATATGAGATTTTCTTACTCAAATTCGATAGAGAATATAGAGAGAGCTATGGGCATCATGGACCCTATAATAGAATCAATGGAAGGTTGACATGGTAAATGTACTGCAGTTGTGTGTGAGATACCCACCGGCACCGGGCGGTGCGGAGACCCACGTGAGATCGCTCTCTGAAGAGCTGCAAAGATTGGGGCATCGCGTGGAGATATTCACATCGGATCTTTACAAAGAATTCCCGTTCAAAAAGTTGGTAGGTCCCACCGATCAGAATAATATAAAGAGACATAGAGCTTACACTTTAGGCGGTAATCTCCACTACACTTTTTTTCCTTCTCTCATCCCCTCCATGTTAAAAAGAGACTTCGATATATACCACGCCCATTCATACGGTTATTTCCACGTGAACGTGTCCGCCTTCGTCAAGAACCTCAAGGACACCCCCTTCGTGATCACACCACACTTTCATCCAGAGTGGAGTATGTGGGGAGGAGAAAGTAGGAAGAAGATCAGGGGCATCTACGATTCACTCATAGCTCAAAGTGTAATAGACTCAGCGGATGCAGTAATAGGAGTATCAAGGAATGAGATATCACTGTTATCAAAAAGATTGGATGTACCGGACAGTAAAGTTTCCATAATACCCAACGGCATCTATCCAGAAAAGTTCACACCGATACCACACGGAGATGAATTCCGCAGTAGGTTCGACATCCGTGAAAAGATGGTCCTCTACACCGGTAGATTGGCCAGCAACAAAGGTCTTTTAACCCTTGTGGAATCCATCCCATCCATATTGAAGGAAAACCCCGATACCACTTTTGTTATTATAGGTGAAGACGAGGGCATGCAGGAAGAGATATTGAAAAGAGCCGGGGAGCTGGATGTCCATAGCAAATTGAAGATGATCGGCTATATCTCTGATTACGATCTTTTCAAAACCGCATATTCGGCGGCGGATGTATTCGTGCTGCCCTCTGAGTACGAGGCTTTCGGCATAGTCCTTCTGGAAGCCATGATGTGTGAAACACCCTGCGTGGCAACAAGGGTAGGAGGAGTACCAGAAGTAGTTGAGGACGGAAAAACGGGTATGCTCGTCGAATACGCTGATCCGGCAGGACTCGCTGATTCCGTTAACGTGCTTCTCCAAAACAAAGCTAAAAGGAAGAAGATGGGCAGAGCAGGTAGAAAACGAGTCCTCCAAAAATTTACATGGAGTAAGGTGGCCAAGAGGGTGAACTCACTGTACAATAAACTTCTTTGAGCTCATGTCGACATTATATAATTGATACTGATCTCGGATATATCCGTAGCGTACAGACCCGTTCTGGATATACTCTCCAATATGTAGGACAGCGAGGTGACCTTTCCCTTTTTCTCCTCTTTGACTTCCTTCATCAGTCTATCATGGAGTTTTTCCAGCTTCACCCTCATGTCTATTGAGTCATTTGCTTCATCGAGGTTTTCGCTGAAGAAAGCATCGATGGACTTTTCCAAGATCTCAGTTGAAATATCGCTCTCTTTTATGATATCCCTTTTGGTTTCTTCGTACAGATCACCCGACAAGCTCAATGTATTCTCAGCGATCCTGACGGCGTGGTCTCCTATCCTCTCGAGAGCTCTGGATACCAGCATGTAGCTCAAACTCCTCTCTCTGGATGTGCCGATGGATTCGATCAATCTCGGGTTCGATAGAAGCATGTTGTAGTGCTTGGTGATCATCCAGAACAATCGGTCCACGTCGGTATCCCTGTCGATAACATCCCTAGCTAGATTTCCATCCTGTTCAGAGAAAGCAGTTATAGCGTCTTCGTGCATTTTCTTTACTAAAAGGTACATCCTTCTGAGCCCTTTACGCTGGGAGAACTCGCTTGGATCTATAAGGTCTTTAAGTATTACACGGTTCTCAGATTCCTCGATTATCTCCGGACCGATGACCATCCTCGTGAATCTCATTATGGCACTGCGCAGCTCCGGTTTTATCCCCGATTTGTCTTTGAGATCGATCTTGGAATAACCCGCCATATAGGTCCCTATGAGGGAGCGTATCAACGAATTGGGCTCACAATTTTTTAGATCCAATTCCTTTACCGTCGCCTTTTTTTCGTATTCTCTCTCCGGACTCACCATAATAGAGCCGTCTTGCTGGGGTGCCAGGATCAAAGAATCTCCTGCGCTGATCTCCTTTTCTATCACCCATGACTTAGGCAGTGAAACGATGTATGTCGAACCACCGGTGATCTGTACTTTCCTGCTTTCAGGCATGGTCCCCTATCACCACTTTAACTATTTAGATTTTACTAAATCTATTTACTAAGAACGACAATATATAGGCACTACTTATATATTGTTAAAACAATATTGTTTTTGATGTAAAGGAATATGATAGGGGTCTGAGTGCATCCTTACAAAAACCTAAAATAAAATCAAACTTTTTCAGAGGTTGAATGATAAAGGTTCCTGAACGATTCTACGAGAGGATATCGAGTTTGAATAACTTCATCATGAGGAGTTCGACGAAGAATATCATACTCATAATCGTGATCGTATGGCTTCTTTTGTACATTCCCACCTCCCTCTACTTCTCACTGGGTCAGAAGGATCATCTTTTCGACTATTACCCATCTGAAGCAGGGCCTGAGGGGATCACGTCCAAGGACTATGGAGTGGTCACTGAGCCGATACATCTAGATAACGCGTCTCAAGACAGGTTTATACTCGATGTGGTTAAGGGTGATACGATTGTTTTCAATTGGACTGCTCAGGATTACGACTCTTCGAAACACCTAGGTAGGGTTAACGTGTATTACGAGATTAACGGTGAAAACGATAAGATAAGGTTGAGAAAGACGGTGAAAGAAGAGGGGGTCGTCACCTGGTATGCGGAAAAGGAGTTCTGCAGAAACGGGACTATCAGTTATTATTACAGGGTGGATAAGAACGATATCGCCAAGTTCCACCAAAGAGCTTCCGTTATCCTCGAAGGTGGAAATCTTTATGAAGATATCCAGACCGGTCCCCCCCCTCTCATAAACTTCTTGATGATACCTCCAACCTTGTTGACACCACCGGTGAGCATGGGTGGAGCCTATCTTTCATTTCACATCTATTTCTCTTTGTTCACCCTTTTTGATGCGTTGATACTGTTCTTCGCTTTTAAAGATAGAGATAAAACAGGGGCTTTCTTCGCAGGAGTATTATTTCTTGTAAATCCTGTGACGCTTTCCAACATACACCAGGATGAAGCGGTTGTGGCCTTCATGATCCTGCTTCCAGTATTCTTCATGCTCAAAAATAGGGAGAAGGTATCGTCATTGTTTACGGGGCTATCCGTTCCTGTCAAGATCTGGGGGATCTTCCTGTATCCGTTGTATCTCATCAGGGAAGATAGGGATCTTAAGAAGGGTTTCATGAATATCTTCACGGCACTAGCTGTGACCGTTTCTATCTTCTTGTTCTTCTATCTACTGTGGGGTGAGAAAAGCGTATGGTTCTTGAGCCAATATTCCGGCCAAACGAACACTTTGAATATGGGTCCCGTTTCCTTCTGGGGCAGATGGTTCACGGCCTTCCCTGCTTTAAGTGAGATGATATCCAGGAAGATGATACTCGCTTTGGTTGGAATATCTGAACTCATCATCTTTTTTATAGCCTACAAAAAGGGATGGTCAAAGGTCGCTTCATTGACAGCTTTCCTATCGATATTCTTCGCCCTATATCTCAAGATACATTGGGATTACTTCATCATATTGTTCCCATTCATGGCGTGGTTTGCGGTCAGGGATAAAAGGTTCTTCGGATTGTATGTGGCGCTTACTATCGTCTTAGAGATCAGTATGATCTTTGCCTCTCCGTGGATATCTATAGGAGGTATAGGTATGGCTTTATTAACGACCTTAGTGACAATGATATTGTTGATCTACGTTTATATGTTATACCGATGTCCTTCACTATCAAATATTTCGGATGACGATTTATAGATTCCAATGAAAATATATACCCTTGGATCATTCAGTGATATCGAATATGGTAAAGGGTAATAAGGGACATGTAACCCGCGATGAGAAGGAAGGACTTACCTCCAGGACGATAAAGGGAGGCTTGTGGAGCTTCCTGAGCAGGGGTTCAGCACGCGGTCTAGACCTCCTCAAATTGGTGATTATCGCCAGTCTACTATCACCGAAAGATATCGGTCTTCTGGGTATAGCCCTTTTGACCTTAGCAGTCTTCAGGGTGTTCACGATGACCGGTTTCAAGGAATCGATCATCCAGAGAAAAGAGGAGGTAAAGCACCATCTCAACACAGCATGGACGGTCCTAGCACTGAGGGGGGTAGCGCTGTTCGTTTTGGTCTATGTAACGGCACCGTACATAGCCGCCTTCTTCGGTGAACCCAGAGCAGAGTTGGTCCTCCAGACGATGGGGCTGATACTCCTCTTCGAGGGGTTTTCCAACATAGGTATAGTGTACTTCCGGAAGGAAATGGAGTTCAACAAAAGATTCGTTTTGGATATGAGTAAGACCCTTCCCGCTTTCGTCATCTCAGTGTATTTTGCCCTTGTTTTACGAAACGTCTGGGCGCTGGTCTATGGCAGCATAGCAGGTTACTTCGTTTTCATGGTGACTTCCTTCTTTATCCATTCGTACAGACCTAGATTCGAGTTGGATATGTCCAAAGCTTCGGAGATGTTCGGCTTCGGAAAATGGGTTTTAGGGGGCAGTATACTTGTTTTCATAGCTACCCAGGGCGACGATATCTATCTGGGGAGGGTTCTAGGGGCAACGGCTTTGGGGATCTACGTTCTGTCTTTCAATCTATCTAATTCACCTGCGACGGAGATAACTCATGTTATCAGCCAGGTCACCTTCCCTGCATACTCAAAGATCCAGGACGATATCGAGAAGTTGAAAAAGGCGCTGTTTAAAACACTGCGTACAACACTGGCTTTGAGCATACCGATATCCATCGCTATCATAGTTTTCATACCGGAATTCACCCTTTACGTACTCGGCGAGAAGTGGGTGGATGTGATATGGCCGGTGAGGATATTAGCAGTATCAGGCCTGATCCGTTCCGCGACCGCTACTTGGGGCCCCTACTACAAAGCCATCGGTAAACCGAAATACGGGTTCTACAAGCAGATATTCAGGGTGATCGGCATCTTCTCTCTTATATACTGGCTCACGAGAGATTACGGTATATCCGGAACATGCATCGCCGTACTCGTCGGTCAGTCAGCGGCCTTCGTTTATGACAGGTATTATATGAGAGCAATCGGAAGGTTCAAGATCGGTCTTTTTGAGCTTCTAGATCACCTAAAAGGGGTGCTCATCTCCACCATGATTTTATCGGTATTTTATTTCGCACTGGTAAGCCATATTGATAGTTTGGTCACATTTCTAGCTGTAGCGCTTGGCGCAGCCATCCTTTTCTTGTTTTCCATGTTCTTAACTGAAAGGGTTCATTTGAACCCAGTATTCAGCGAGATAAGAGGTGTTCTCAAATGTTTGAAAAGATGACCACAAGACCCGAGGGGGCGGTCGGATGATCTCTCAAAAAGAACTCATAGAGAGGGGAGGATGGGATAATTTGATCATACTGGACGCATGTAGATACGATACATTCAAGAGTATTTACAAGGAATACTTGCCCGAAGAGGAGGTCAAAAAGGTCGAGAGCGAAGGGAGCAGCACCGGTGAGTGGTTAGTCAAAACATTCCCAGGGAAATACGACCTAACTTACTTCTCAACCAACCCCTATGTTAACAGTGTAGGGATCCCTCTGTCAAAATGCAATGAAATATACCCATGGGACTGGAGGGCGAGCGACCACTTCTCGAGGATAATCGATGTTTGGGAAAAGAAGTGGGACGAGAAATTAGAAACCGTGCTTCCCGGTGACTTGAACGATATGGTTTTTGAAAACATGGTCGATGGAAAGAAAATAATACACTACATGCAGCCACACCAGCCCTACATTTCCCTTGGTTCATACGGCTCCTGGAAAGAAGCTAGAGACAGGACAAAGGGCGATACCGACGGAGGGGTAGGCGGACTCGTGAGGTCTTTAGAAGGAGCGATAGAGCTGTCCATGGGTAAAGAGTTTCTATGGAAAGCTAAGAAGTCTTTTAAGATGAAGCCTGTTACTGGACACGAAAAAACATGGAGGGCCGCCGGAGGTACGGAAGGACTCATCGGGTACTATGAAGATAACCTACACCAAGTAATGAAAGAGGTAGTCGAACTCATCGGTGAAATAGAAGGAAAAACGGTTATCACCGCGGACCACGGGGAAGCCTTCGGTGAAGAAGGTGTTTGGTTCCACGAGATTCACACGCCGATCCCAGTTCTGAAGGAAGTTCCATGGCTGGAGATAGAAAACCCATGATTTTTTGATAGCTAAACCTCAACACATCCTTATTTTCTTTTCAAAATTTTCTTGTATAATTTTATAATCTGATCGGTGATTTTTTCGGGTGCGAACATCTTCGCTCTCTCCCTCCCCATCTTCACCAACTCCTTTCTCAGGTTTGGATCATCGTGGATCTTGAGGATGGCGTCTTTCAATCTATTTTCACTTATATTATCCATTACTATCCCCGCATCTCCTACAACTTCCTTTAAACCACCGCAGGAAGACGATATCACCGGTAAACCCGCAGCCATACCCTCAGCGGCAACCCTCCCGAAGGGTTCAGGCCACAAGCTGGGAACGACCAACATCTCAGCGTTGGAAAGATGCTCGATCACCTGATCGTATTCCAACCTACCGTGTTTGATTATATTTCTTCCCTTTATCCCTTCAAAGAGGTATCCATCACCGATGACGTGGAGTTCCATTTTTGAAAGCTCCTTGAATTTCATCGCTCTGCTCAATTCTATAATACCCTTTCTCTTTGTCACGTTACCGATGAACAGGACCTTGCCGGATCTTGTTTTATCCTTGGATGTTTTGATATCTACTGGGTTGTAGATCACACTCCCAGGGCGCAACCCGATCCTATCCCTTACATACTGGCTATTGTAAACGAAATGAGTGGAATGGTCTTTCACCGAATCAAAACGGTATAATGTATCTCGATAACTTTTCCAGTAAAACGGACTCTTCAACCAACTTCCATAGTATTTCGACATGCATGCCCAGCATTTCTCTGGAGCGGTGCATATATCCCCTTTCTTGTGAAGGTCCCTCTTGGGGCAGATGGGCCAATAATCCCTGATATGCGTGATCGCCGGTACTCCGGCTTTTGTACCCACTTCAGATGTTAAAACAGCGGTATCTCTGTTGTTAGAATGGATTATATCGAATTTTTCTTTCTTGATCTCATCGAGGAATATTTTTTCTGCTTTTTTGTCCACATGTTTGGGAAATAACACTTCACCTTTATATGTCCACTTTTCAAGGCGATGAAAGATTCTCTTCACCTTGATCCCGTGGATAACTGATTCATCACCACGCCCCATGGTATAAACCGATACATCGTGCCCTCTTCTGACCAGATGTTTAGCTAGTTCCATCAAACTCTGCTCGGCTCCTCCGACGTAGGGGTGGAAATACTCAGAGGTGAAAGCTATCTTCATCGATCAGGGATTACCGGAGTTTCCAATAAATATTTGGGAGAAATCATCGAATAAGCTCTCAGAGAGATACTTTACCGTGATTCCAGTATCGTGTCGATCATATCCGCAACGTTTTCCGCGTGATCCGCTATCGAATCCATCCTGTCCAAGACCTTTAGAAGATGGATGGCCGTCAACGGTTTTTCATCGTAGTTGAACAACTGCTTTGCGATCTCTTTCTCTATCTTATCCGCTTCGTACTCTGTGTGACTTACCTCTCTCTGGAGGGCTCTAGCTTCTTCCTTTGATTTCCTTCCAAAAGAAGATTCTAACAGATTTGAGAATGTATCCATAAGCTCTTCGAACCTCTCTACGGATTGGAATATCTTTTTTGAAAATCGTATGAAGTCTTCCCGAATGAATTCTGGTATCTCTTCTTCTCTCATCGGTAAGAGTACGCCTACGTCCTCAGCATGGTCCAAGATAGCATCAGCTTCCCTGAGTAAAGTCAAGAAATCATCCCTGGTTATGGGCATGAAGATGAAGCTCGGTAGGTGCTCTCTTATGTTCAACTTGATCTTATCGGCTTCGTGCTCCAATTTTGATACTTTGTTGAAAGATTCCTCGGCTTCTTCAAATTTACCTTCTGTGTAAAGTTTCAATCCCGTCTTCAATTCGGCTATCGCCTTCTTGATTATCTTCGAATGTTGACACAAGCCGTCGAAGGGTGATTTAAAGAACGCCTCTTCCACGCTTGATCTTTTGTATCCTGCACACATATTATCCACCTATTTGTTTTTAATTATATAAATTTACGTTATCTGTAAGAACCCCAAGTATAGGAATACACATGTGATCGCCGCGATGGGCACGGTGATTATCCATGATATGACGATCCTCTTGATAACGGACAGATCTATGGCTTCTAATCCCCTTGCTAGACCGACTCCGAACACCGCTCCTACCACGGTGTGGCTCGTCGATATCGGCATCCCCAATTTACTCGCTGCCAGTATGGTCGTCGCCGCCCCGAAGTCCACCGAGAAACCCCTTGTGTTCGTCAATTTAGTCACCTTAAAACCCACGGTTTTGATCACCTTGTAGCCCCATGTGGAGATCCCCACGGCGATACCGACGCCGCCCATGAGCAACAGATAATTTCCGCCCAAGAACCACGGAAAAGATCCTCTTGGTATGGTGTTTTCCACGATCAACAGGAGCGGACCTATCGCGTTAGCGACATCGTTAGCCCCGTGTGAGAACGCTACGAAACAAGAGGTGATGACCTGTAGATTCCTGAAGATGTTTTCCACCCCCTCGTAGTCCTCTCCCCTTTCGATACCCCTAACGATCAGTCCCTTACCTAACAAACCGATCGAGCTCCCGACTATCGCTGAAATTATCAGGGCTTCGTAGCTGGCTAGATGTCTTCCGAATGTTTTCACCGCCAAGGCGGTATCCAGGAATAGAGAGAGGGAGATGATAAAAAAAGTAGCCCCCAGAAAATACGGCGTGTACTTTCTGGCGGATTCGTACGGGTTATCCGAGTCGAAGATCAGTTTGACTATGATGTTGAATATTATGAATGCAAGTATCGCTCCGAATATGGGTGATGTGACCCAGCTCAGGACTACCTTACCCAGTGTGAACCACGATATTATAGAAGGTCCTCCCGCTACGAGTCCGAACCCCATCATCCCGCCGATTATGGAGTGCGACGTCGATATCGGCAGCGATTTCCAGGTCGCTATGGTCACCCATATCCCGGCTGCAGTTACCGCTGCCAATCCCCCGAGAGCTAGATGCTTGGAATCTATGGTGGATGGGTCGAATATATCTCCCTTCACCGTTGCGGTGACGTGCTCCCCTACCAGAACGGCACCAGCTACAGTGAGAATAGAAGCGATGATGATCGCTTGCTTGTAAGTTATGGCTTCCGCACCGACGGCGGTGGACATTGAATTAGCAACATCGTTGGCACCTATGTTCCACGCCATGTAGAAACCTGCGGACAAACCAGCCACGAGTATGACCGATTGGTATGGATTCAAGCCGAACATGCTGTTTTCGTGTATATATGATACATATTTGAATATACCTTATATAGATTATATATTGTTATATAGATTATCTAGTTATACTTCTGTTCGGAAGAGATGTCCAGTCACCGTCAGATACTGCTTATTTTGGTCCCATGGAAATCCTCGTTATTGATAGCTTTCTCCATGTTGTCCAGGTCTTCACCGGATACGATATAGGTATCTATATCCGCTCTTTTGATTATCTTCGCTGCGAGGACATCGAACACCACGTTGGGTCCGGCTCCACCCTTTACTTTGGAGACGATCTCCAGTAATCCATCGTAATCCACGGATTCCAGTCTCTCAGCATCCGGGTCTTTTTTTGGATCCGCGGTGTAGACCCCGTCCACCGAGGTCACGTTGATCAACCTTTTAGATCTTAACCTCTCCGCCAGCATGGCAGCTACCGCGTCCGTTGTGTGGCCCGGGTGGGTGCCTCCCATGGTGACTATTTGATAGTGATTTCCCGCCGACATAGCTTCGTCGAAATTGAGTGCTGGTACGGGATAAACATCGCCGCCGAGTGCAGCTATCAAAAGTCTTGCGTTGAGTCTGCTCGTGGCGATGCCCAACTCGTCCAAAGTAGCTTCATCCGCTTTCATCTCCCTACCCCATCCTATGTACTTCCTAGCCACCCAGCCACCTCCAGTTACCAGGAATAAATCGTAATCCTTGGAGCATCTCTTCAGCATATTAGCCAAGTCTCTAAGATAGCTCACGTCTTCATCTCTGGGCAGAAGGATCGAACCGCCGATGGAGATAACTAGTTTTTCTCTCAAACAGACACCAGGTAGTGTAGATGGGATTGAATATTTAACAGATATGGTCGATATCGATTTGTTAATCAACGGGGTAATCTATATTAGCAACCGTTTTTTTTGATATCACGA
>CAZHUM010000056.1:0-12484 GCA_964535805.1 uncultured Thermoplasmata archaeon | reverse complement strand
AAAAGGAGCAATCACTATGACAACTCTACCAGAAGAAGTAAGCCAGAAGTGGAAAAAGCGAGAGGGACCTGCCGTGTTCACCACGGTAAACGAGAACGGAGAACCCAACGCCATCTACGTCAGCTGTATAAGAAAGCGGAACGAAGAACAGTTCGTGATAGCCGACAATTACTTCCATAAAACAAAAACCAACATATAGTGCAGGACAAAACTTCTTTGCATCACTAAAGCTGCGCTTGAGTGAAAAGAGGATTTAAATCCTCTGCAATTCAGTTTTCCCCTCCACACATATTCAAGGACATAAGTTTTTTTCACAAAACATTATGTCCTTGACTATACAGAACGGAAGCTACGGCTCGATACTGTTCATCACGGAAGACCACAAATCCTTCCAGATCAAAGGCACCATCTCGTACCACACGACCGGAAAGGTCTACGATGAGATGAAGGGATGGCTCGACCCAAAATACCCGGGCCACGCAGCCGCCGTTCTAGAAGTAGAAAAAGTGTACCAGGGCGCAGACAGATTAGCTTAAGACCAAATGAACTTATACGAGGGCTCTTTTAAAAAGAACATGATCACAGGAAAGCATGTAGCGGTCATAGGGACCGGTAGGGTCGGTAGGGCCACACTTTTATTGTTAGCACATGAACGGTGGATAGGCAAGTTAACATTGGTGGATACAAAGCCCGAACTCCCAGAGTCCATAGCAGAAGAAGTAAGACACGCTCTAGCGAGTACAGAAAACGATATCGATATCTGCCACCACGAAGAAGACGGAGCTGTGGAGGAAGCTGATATCGTCCTGGTGACCGCGGGTGCCCCGAGGACGGAGGACATGAAGGATAGGAATGATCTCACGAAGGCAAACGCCGAGATAATAAAGGATATCGCGGAAGCTGTAGGCCCGAAGAATCCAGATGCCTACTACGTCGTAGTCACCAACCCGGTGGACGCCATGGCGACACTGTTCAAAAAACTGTCCAACGCCGATCAGGTGATCAGCACGGGAACGAACCTCGAAAGCCTTAGATTCAGGGCGGAACTCTCGAAAACACTCGAAGCTCCCATCGATACCATCAGGGGTTTCGTAGGTGGTGAGCACGGTAAGGATGCCGTGTTCCTATGGTCGACCGTTGAAATATCCGGAATGTCTTTAGAACGATACACGAAGGAAAAGAAAAGATCCTTGGATAAGGAGGAGATCGAAGATTCGGTCAAGAGCGTATCAAGAAAGATAATAAAAACTAGCGGCGGTACCAGGATGGGTCCAGCAGCTTCCTTCAGAGATATACTCCGCTCTATCGCTTTAAACGAGGATAAAATACTCCCTGTAGCAGCACCATATACGGGATCGATCCCCGCTATGGTGAGTGTACCACGTCTTCTAGGTAGAAGTATCGGAGGGGAGATCACGTTGTCCGATGCCGAGAAGCTCGAGATAGAAAATGCTGCGAAAAAGATCCAAAAGATATACGAAGAATCTTTGGATGTGGTCAACGGGTAACTCACATACCTTTCAGACATAAAAAGTATCGTTAAATCCCACTTCGAAGATGATAGAAAAAGATACGCATAAACCATGATAGTATTCACAGTATGCCTCTGGACAGTACACTCCTTTGTACATGTTACCGGACCTCAAAAAACTTTAAATTGATACATCTACTATTACACCGAGATGAGAGATAAGACCCCTTGGCACGAGGACGAAGACTTTTGGACCTCCTACCAGTCCAACATGTTCGACGAGGACAGTATAGCGGCTGCAGAGAAAGAGGTGGAAGCGATTCTCGAACTCGTCGAAGTAGAGACACCAGCCAAAGTACTCGATCTATGCTGCGGTGTCGGCAGGCACTCCATAGAGCTGGCGAAGAGGGGCTTCGACGTCACCGGAGTCGATATCACCAAACCCTACCTGGAATCAGCCATAAAGAAGGCAGAAGAGGAAAATGTAGAAGTGGAGTTCGTACACGGAGACATGAGGAAGTACAAAAAAGACTCCGAATACGACTTGGCACTCAACCTATTCACTTCATTCGGGTTCTTCAAGGATCCAGTGGAAAATCTTCAGGTCCTAAAAAACGTACACACATCACTGAAACAGGGAGGAACGTTCGTCATCGATGTCATGGGAAAGGAGATAATAGCCAGGATATTCCGGAAGAGGGACTGGTACGAAAAGAACGGTGTGTATTACCTAGAAGAGAGGAGCGTCACCCACGACTGGAGCCGGATGACCAACAGGTGGTTAACAATAGAAAAGGGAGAAGTCAGCGATTTCACCATAGACCACAGACTGTATTCGGCACACGAGTTGAAGGATATGCTGGAAAAGACAGGTTTCAGTGACACGACCGTTTACGGTGATTTCAAAGGCTCTCCATACGATGAACACGCAAAACGTTTGGTAACAGTATCCACAAAATAGCTTCCCCAAAAACTTTTTATCTACCCCTATATTTCATTCTCCGATGGCATCACAGAGATCTGACATGACGATATTGTTCTATATGCTGATATCCGTCGTTATCCCGGTCCTAGTCGTGATAATAAACCACATGTTCTGGATCGACAATATATTCCTATCGATATTAGTTATAGGGTGGATGGGATTCGCACTGCTGGTGCTTCAGCCCTACTCCATAGACGAGTACGAGACCATAGAACCCTGATTTTCAGAACTCAAAATCTTCATCACAGCTTATCGCTCAGATAGGGGTTTGTCATCACGTATATAACCCATGGATTTTCCACTATTTATCGTTTTATCAAAGCCAAAAGTTTTTATACCACACCCTGGTGCGCCTAATTAATGGTAGAAGAAGCTGTTTGCTCCATAGAGATTATCGAAAACGGAGAGGGTTACAGAGCCAAGGTACAGAGCGCCATGGGCCGCTACTTCGAGTTCGAAGACGACGATCTAGAGTACCTGATGGAGACCATCTACGAAGACATCCAGATGGAAGTAGAAAAGGCCTTCTATTAATACGATAGAGGACTACACGTACTTTTACCCAGATTGTTCTATCTCACTACATAGTCTGATATCTAATAAAATTATAAATATCACTTGATCAATATCTATCGTGGATGCACTTGTCATACGATTGACAGGTGGTGGGATACATGAGCAAGAAAAAGGACCTTACCAGAAACAAATTAAAGCTCGCTATAGCCTTCAGCGATAACCCGGTTATCAGAGAGCTGGCAAAGAAGATGTATATAACGGAGTTCGAGGAATTTCCAGAGTTCGAAACTACTGATTTTAAGGATTTTATCAACGAAAGGAAGATAGAGAGTAAATTCGAGCTCGAATAGATCAACAAACCACACGGTCGAAAAAGGTTTATACCATCCGTAATTCGGACTCATTGGAGAATGATCTTTGGAAGTGACCGAAAAGACGTTGGTACCGTATCCTTCGCCCTTTTAGGAGTTCTGATTATTTTACTATCTGTATTAGCGGTAGCTTACCTTTCCAGGATACAGATGATCAGCTACGAGAACGAGCTCCGTGCGGACGAGATATCGGAGCTCGAAGAGAAGGCGGACAACGAGCTGGATGCACTGAAGTCCAGGATAAAACTTATGGCCGTTCAGAGTGCATACGAAGCCAACAGGAAAGATAACCTAAGCGTAGCTGAGAGTTTCCAGGATCGTGCTGAAAAGTTCATGCAGGATTACCAGGGAAGGAAGAAAATACCGGGAGGCAGCATAGAGGTCCTGGACCACAACTTGTCCATAGACATAAAGTTCGAAGAGGTCGATTCCATAAACAAGTCCTCACGGGACAGGGGCGTGTACGATCGGGTGTCCAATGACCAACCGGGTGAGATAGAAAAGAACAACGAGACTTACGCGTACAAGGTGGAAGGCGCGATATCTCTAAGGGTTAAGAACTCCAAAGATCTTTACCTGGATAAAGACGAAGAATTCTCTCTCGACGTGGACGTCCCCTATCCGTTCCTAAAAAAGAAGACCGCCTCTTTTAACTCGCAACTATCGGGGGATCAAAGCCACGTAGCAAGGATCACTGAGTACATGATCACCACCCTGGCGCAGTACAGAACACTGATGGGCTATGGTATGAGAGAGTACGAGAACATCGATAACTCGTCCTCCAAGGCCACCGGTGAGATCATCACGAAAAAGGATATCGAGCTCGCCTTGAACATGGCGTTCCTCCTGGAGACCGCATACCAGTACAGGACATATGACGAAGGATCCGTCCAAGAGATATCGAACCGAACGTCGAAAAGAGCGTGTACGATACAGGAGCTTGTGGACGAATACATCCAGAAAGGTCGAATCGACCCTGGAGACATAGTATCTCTCTACTACGGATACGGGTACGATGGAGAGGTCGTAGAGCGCGAGGACGCGGATGACATCAACCTGACCGCGGTGATCTCACAAGCAATAAACGCTCTAGCCGATCAGTTCGTTTTCAAGTACATGGATTACTTCCACGTCATGGACATCGTAAACATAGGCTTCAAGGCGTACCAAGCGCTCAACGACATCTACGAGGGCATGAAAGAGGTCGGAGATGATCTTATTTCATATCTTGTTGGAGGGGACGAAGAGCAGGAGATAAACCCAGAACAGGTGAAGACAGTGAAGAACTGGGTGAGCAAAAACCTGATCTCAGCGGGGCTTATGGACACGACCCTTCTAAAATCGAATTACTACGTGTACGACGAGATAAACGGAACAAAGATATCCGGCTATCCAGATCTATCATCTTCCTTCAAAGGGGAATACATCGTCAAGATCAGAGCAAGACTTGAATCTCCAGACCACAGGTGGTACACCTACGACTGCGGTCACGGTACCATACACCGAGAACACGGGCATACGTGCAACGAATCCGTTATCATAGGCTATGAAGACGGAGAGCCGGTTTACGGTCGCTGTGGGGCGGAGGAGGTGCTGTACGGCTACGACTACGTGGAGAAAGAGGTCAGAGTCACCGTGGATCGGGGTACGCTGATGTTCACACCTAGGGACATCTTAAAGGACAACGACAAGCACTGGCAGAAGTTCTACGACAAGTACTACAAGAAGGAGAGCAAGGAGAAGGCGGAGAACATCAGGGATGCGGTCAAAGAGGTGATATCCAAGTTCGTCGAGACGGTGCTCGAGGACCCGGAATTGAAGGAGATATTGAATAAATACACTAAGTTGGAGCTCGATCCCTACGACAGAAGATCACTGTTCAAAGAGCTCGACGAAGCAGTGTCTAGGTCCATCGAAGAGACAGTCGATCATTTCCGCGAGAATCCGGATAAGATAGTCGAAGCGGTCAAATCAGTACTCCACGAGGAAGAAGGGGATCCACGGATCAACGATTTCAAGAAATTTCTCAAGAAAAAGTACGGTTCGCTAGCACACAAAGACGACGCGATAGACTCTACGGCCCAAAGAACAGCAGAAGAGCTGTCATCCCACACGAATCCGTACATGGAGTACGATATCACTAGTTCCAACGTGAACATAGGGAGGGTGAACACAGAGTGTGATTTCGTCTGGAAAGAAAACAAAGAGCCAAACAAGGGCCAGATAACGGAGATATTGCAGAACGGAGGGGCCCTTTCTGATTCCAAGCTAAGTGACTTGAAAAACGACCTAGAGATAGAGGTGGAAAACGCGTTCTACGACATCAAAGAACGTGAGGTATCGGAGGCAAACGAAGATAACGAACATTCGGAAGCCGACGGACTCCTTATCCAAGCCCTGGATTCTTATCAGTACAATACAACCGTAAAAAGTTATCAACCACACAAGAGTACAAGAACTAGGAGTCGAAGCACGGTCACCATCGACGATATCTCACCGGACCCCGCTACAAGGGGCCAGCACGTGATATATTTCCAAGGAAATCTGAGTGAGATCAACGCCTCCGCAATCTCATGGATATCCGATATCGACGGTCATCTCTCCAACCAAGAGGACTTCAACACGTCGGCCAGCTTCCTTTCACCAGGGACTCATATCATAACCTTTGAAGTCATCGACGAAGACGGTTTCACCCACTCGGCCAGCGGTGACATATTCGTGAATATACCACCCAAAGCAGAGATAAAAAATGCATACCCGGATCCCGCATCGGAGGGAGAAACAGTCCGCTTCGAAAGCGGCAGTACGGATCCCGACGGGAGCATAATTCAAAGCAACTGGACCTTCGGAGATGGAGCAAATACGTCGGGAAAAAACGTCGATCATACGTTCATGACACCCGATACCTACAACGTAACCCTTGACGTATGGGACGACTGCGGCGGGCACGACGATGCAACCCTGCAAGTGCTCGTCGATAACAGACCGACTTTGCTTGACATCTCACCCGGAGGTAACAACAGCTGGAACACGGACCAGGAGATCAGCCTTACCTTCAGCGAAAAGGTGGACACCAGCTCCCTTGTGTACTCGATATCACCTCACGTCGATTTTACTATCTCCTGGAAAAATAACGACACAGAAGCGGTTCTAACACCCTCTGACTTCTACTCTCGGTACACCCAATACGAACTGTCGATAGACGATGTAAAAGACGTTGACAACGGAACGAACTCATCTTTGATGCAGCCGCAGAGTATCGATTGGAGAACTATCATGTATCCGCGGGTAACGGGTATCTACCCGTCCACGGGCAGTGAGATCGCGATCGAGAGTTCGATCGTTATAACGTTCGACGAGGAAGTAGAATTCTCCACCGGCATCCAAGACCTCATAGATTCCAACCTTACCTGGCAGTATCGATTCGAGGACGGAGGGTGCCGTCTCGTGCTGGACCACGAACCTTTCCCGTCAGGCGTAGAAATCGATCTTGAATTCGATCTATCCGCTTTAAAGAGCAGTTTCGACGGTTCCGCAGTCACCTCTGACGGGACGGGAAGCACATCCTACAAAGCAAATTACAGGACCAAGTCGATCGATCTGCCAGAGATAACATACACTTATCCTGCCAACGGATCTGAGAACATCTCTAAGAAAGAGAACATAAGGGTGAGGTTCAGCAAACCCATCAACAAAACGACTTTCAACGTATCAATACGACCGAGTACAGCCAACATCTCGTTTAGATGGAACGGGGATCAAGAAGTGATAATATCACACAGACCGTTCAAAATCGGTGTAAAATACAAGGTATTCGTAAAGGGTGAGGACGAGAACGGCAGTGACCTCAGGACGCTTGAGAAAATACCCAACCCCTTCGTGTTCAAGACAAGGGAATCAACCAGACCACAGGTGATCGCGGTCTGTCCAGAGGACGGTAACGAGAGATATCTATCCGATATGCCGCTTCATATCGTTTTCAGCGAACCCATAAAAGAAGGCAGTCTGGAGTTCTCGTGCCAGCCTTACAGCGGATCTTGGGAGTACAAATCCAACGCTGACGGGACCATGGTCACTCTGCACCATGATACATTCGAGCCCGACCAACGCTACTGGTTCAACATCACGGGTGTGGAAGACCTGCACGGTAATTCACTGAAGAGGTCTGAACACGTCGAATTCAAGACGAGTAAGAACGGTAAGTACATCCAGGGCAACCTGCTTCAGAGAAAGGTCTGGTCCATAATAGGCGGGGGCAGCATGACCGACTCTCTTTTCGACCTTACATCTTCGTTCTTGAAGAGCGTCACGAGACAGATGATATTAAGCGGACAGATGACCAACCTGGAGTACCGCCTTCCGGTGAACACTGAAGATGGTCACCCCCACGGAGAGGGGGAGCGAGAGTTGAACCTTCGATTCGACTGCACGCCGGATTATATCTCTCTGGACAATCGGATCGACATAAGCTCACCCAAGGGAGTTCACTACACGAAGGTCGATAAGATATCAAGCAGACCGTTCAGTACGAATTGGAAGATACAGATCCACCCGATAGAAGTGGACTACAATGTGAGTAGGAACGCTCCGACGCTTATAGAGAACGGTGCACCAAGATACATCTGGATGAACCAAACCGAAAACATCTCGTTCTCTATGGAGATCACAGTTTACTCGGGCTGGAAGTTGGCCGGTGTACGGTACAAACTATCCAACGATTTGTTTTCCGACGTCATGAACTTCCTGAACAAGGTGTGGAAGCACATCAAGAAACCTATCTCGTACCTTATAGACGGGATAGAGAAGGTCATGGAATTCTTCGATAATCTGGTCGATAAGTTGAAGGAGTACGCAACAAAACTAGTCCGGGCCTTGGGCCAGGCGATCAAGAGCTTCGTCAATGACACCTTAAGACCCAAGGCGCTAGATCTCTTGGATGAGTTGGAAGATAAAGGTAAGTTAAAGAGCATAGAGATGGTACTCTCGATCCTCGGGCTGTCGAACATGGTGAACGTCACGGCGGATGGATACGAGACCTCTTTACCCAGATATGAAAACAACGTTACCAGGTACGTAAACATCAGCCTGGGCGGTGAACTTTTCGGTACGTCTTACAAGTTGAACGTCAACGTTCTAGAAAGCGACGTCGTCGCCTTCGGTAAGATAAGAGTGGGAAAGATGGATCTAAACTGGCAGGTTGACCCGTTAGCGAACCCCTTCCACGATTCTCCGAGTATATACCCGGCTTGGTTCCAGTGCCAGGGTTTACACGGAAGAAAGGGGGACGGTACATACGTCAACCTGACGATACCGAAGAGAAAGACACCTAAAAACGAGACGGAAGTGACGCTGGCTAATTACACTGGGATCGATAAGGCTCGCATCCCCATCGGACCAGTCGTTGTGAGCGACATAGACCTGGGATTTCAGATGGTTTACATTGATGTAAACGAAAGCTTTCCAGAAATATTATACGGGCTGATAAGCAGCGCCTTCAGAGAGACCGTGGACAAGATGGGCAAGACGCAATTCAGCCTGGATTACCTAATCAACTTTATCAAAACCATGGTGAAGAAGTTCATCGAAGAGGTGGTCGAATTCATCAAAGAGGTGGTGCAGGAGCTGGTGCTCTTCTTCCAGGCGACCGTCAACGAGGTCCAGGTGACCCTTTCCTTCGCTCTCACAGGCGGTGAATCCATCGCGTCTTTTGTCACGTGGATAGCGACCGCTATCAAGAATTTGATCATGGGTATAGTCAACAAAAAACCCTCCTGTTCGACGAATGAATTTCCCATGGAGATACTGGACGATACTTACCTGGGCGTCGAGGTGGGCAAGGGAGAATACACGGGTTTCTTCACAGCCAACGTCCCGGCGATAGCTTCGTTGATAGGGAAAGACATGGGTACGTCCAAGGTGGAATTCGGAGTCGACGGACAGGACTACTCTTTGATAGTCGGCGAGATCGTAGAAGCTTGATCGGTGTAGATGAATCGGTGTGCTGTAAAATTTCCATCGATGTACAACAACCGCCTTTTCAGACGGACCTCTTGGTTCTTATGGACTTGTAATCTACGGTGTTCGTCGTCCATCCGGGTGACATTCAGGTCGGATGTATTCACGGAGCTCACGTTCCAGAGATGTACCTTCGGTATGGGGCAGGGTAGTTCCGTATTGTTGTTGATGAAAAGATAGTTCGTCTGGAATGTTGTGTTGCACTTGAAGGTCTGGTTGGCCGTTTTATTGTAGGTCAGGTTATCCTGGGATGGATTCACACGGAAGAAATCTTCTATAATTTTACCCATCGTTTCGCTCTCGGCTACGTGTTCCTCGGCATCTTCCGAGTAGATGAATACATCGTAGATACCGTTGTACTCCTTGGACATGATGTAGAAGTCCTCACCCGACGAGATCGATAGGTTGTGGTTGATGCTGTCTACTTGATTCACTAGAGAGAAATCACCTTCGCCTATCAGCGCGGGGTTCATCAAGTGGATGTTTTCCACGAAGTCCCTCCAGATGACCTTGTCTCCCTGCTTTAAGTAGAACCCGGTGGGCATGAACTGTAACTGATATCCCTGCCCGTTTATAGACGGTTCCAAGTAGATATCTGGATCTTTGCTCTCGTTGAAAGAAGCAAGCAGTTTGACACTACCTCTGGTCGTGCAGACCTGGTTGACCACCTCAGAGACGCCCTTCGCTCTCTCTTCCAACTCCACTTCCTCCATGGAATGCCTCTGCCAGTTGTAGACTCCGATGACTGAAGCGGTGAGAACCACTGCGGCGATTATCCAAACCATCTTGGACATCAGGTAGTCGAGCATCGATTACCGATTGCAGGAAGGTTATAAAATTTATCATTTACAAGAAAGCCTACCGCCTTTCTAGATACCTATCGAGCAGAGCTCTCAAGGTTTAGATGAAAACTTTCCGAAGAAATTAAACAATAGAAACACAATCATAGAAACATGCTCAGGTTCGGTGATAAGAAGATAATCGGTATGGTTCATCTGCCTCCACTGCCCGGTAAATCCGGTTACAAGGGCATGAATCACGTGATGAAGAGCGGGCTCAGGGACGCGAGATCCCTCGAGCAAGGAGGTATAGACGCCGTCCTCGTGGAGAACTACGGTGACATGCCGTTCTCCATCAAAGTGTCCAAAGAGACCGTAGCCGCCATGACCATGGTGTGCTGTGAGATAAAGAAGATATTGGACGTACCAGTGGGTGTCAACGTTCTCAGGAACGACTGGGAAGCCGCACTAGGGCTCGCAAAAGTTCTCAACCTGGACTTCATCCGCGTGAACGTGTACACCGGAGCGACGGCGACAGAGCAGGGTATCATAGAGGGAGAGGCCGCCCAGATCCATCGATATAAAAACGATCTCAACATAAACGCCAGCGTTCTAGCGGATATACACGTGAAACACGGTGAACAGATCTACCCGATGGACATCGTCAAGGGGGCTAGGGATGCAGTCGATAGAGGAAAAGCCGACGGTATCATCATAAGCGGAGAGGAGACCGGTACACCAGTGGACTTGGTCGAGTTGAAAAGGGCGAAAGATTCCGTCCAAGCTCCGGTCCTGGTGGGCTCCGGTTTGACAGTGAACAATGCGATCAACGTCTTGAAGAAAGCCGATGGAGCCATAGTTGGCACTTCGATTAAAGAGAACGAGGATATCCATAACCAGGTCTCTGTGGAAAAAGTCAAAGAACTGATGGAAGAAGTAAGCAGCATCAGCTGACCGCTCTGCTCTTGTAGTTCTTCCACAGGAACAGTACACGCTGCTTGATCGTGGGGTGTGTACCGTGAGAGTCCCTGTAAGAATCCAGTTTAGCGTCGAAAAGGAAGCTCTTTTTGTCGGATTTTATGTCCTCGATAAATTGTGGCAATTCTTTCTCATCTAATCTGAAATCCATTATGTGGCTGTCGTACTGGATCCAGTCCACTTTGTGTCTTTTCTTCCCACTGAATATACCGCCGCCTCCACCGATCGAAAAATTGAATGCCGCTTTGCTCCACCCTTTCTCCTGTGCCATCTCATCCACTGTCTCCCTTACGGTCTCCCGGATGCCTTCGGAGTCGATCTTCGACCGTTTTATGTTCTTATCGATCTTCTGTGGAAGCTGGACGTGATCCGAGAAAGGGATCCGGTATTTTTTCTTCATCTCGGCTAAGGTTTCGTTGATTATATTGATAGCTTCGTACCTCTGGCCCAGCTTCAGCATGAGGTTGATGGCACCCAGGATACCGGTGTACTTCACAGCCGACCAATCACACAGATGCTCCTCGGCCCTGGAGGATTTTAGAGGTGCCAAGAGGAACATCATATCGACCCAGTGGAAGATGAAGAACAGTGTCATGAAACGAAAGTAAAAGTCGGAACCGTCATAGAAAAGTAAAACGGATGTGAGCACTGAGATCTGGAGGAATATAACGAAGCTGAACATAGTGGGGTGGGAGAACATGGGTCTAGTCTTCTTGAGCTTTAGATGGTAGAGTTCATGGGCTATCAGAGCCTTTAATTCCTGCTCATCTAATATACGCAGCCAAGACCTGTCCAAGCAGATCACGTTCCTCCACAGAAGACCGAATGCGTTGGGCATCGGTGAATCCATGGTACAGACCTTGACCGGTTCCCCTTCGATATCCATATCATCTGCTATCTTCTTGGTGTACTCCTTTATCTTCTCGGCTTCGAATCCACCGATCTTTTCCTTCGGGTCGAAATCATCGAGGCTCTCCCAAGCGGTCACCATCTTGTTCAACAGTTTACGACCGAGGAATTTACTCACCACATAAAAAATGAACGTTGTTAATATCCAGAGCATCAATTTAGTATAATCAACATCAGTGGGTTCGGGATAAAGTATTATCCTGAAAAGTATGTAGAATAGGACGATGACGAAGGTTACGGACATCACCATGAAAAAGGTCTCTCTAGACTTCACTCTCTTCTTCGCTTCCTTGATCGTTGGTACATCAAGCTTTCCGAACATTTAGATTCAAGAGTGTATAAGCTCAAAGCAGTAATAATTTTTTGGGAAAAAATAAAAAGAAAAAAAGGGTTTAAGAGTTTTTACCAGAGATCCTTGAGGATTTCTCGATATCTTTCGAGCGAAGCTCTCTAGATTTAC
>CAZHUM010000055.1:0-12791 GCA_964535805.1 uncultured Thermoplasmata archaeon | reverse complement strand
GTACCACAGAGACCTCGTCGGGCTCAATTTGTTCGGTTAAATCGATGCAGCCTGAAAGTGTACTTGTAAGGAGTAATATTATGAATATGACCGTTACACCATTATCTTTTTTTACCTTCATCACATTCCGTTATTTTAACATCTGAATATTATTTAAAATTTACTAAAATTTAACTAGAGTTTAACTTTAGTAAGAGAAAAATTAAACTAAACTTTAATTTTGGTTCAACCCGAGATGTCAACCAGTTCGTATTCTTTCTTACCCATGCCCATCTTCACCGCGTGTTCGATCTGTACGGCTCCATCAATGTCGTGTTCTGCCCCGAATTTATCCACTCCTGCTTCTGCCTTTATCCCTTCCGCCTCGGTTACTAGGTCCAGAGCGGCCTGCTCAACGGCAACGGGGTCCTTTGAAGCAACCACGCCTATATCGGGCACCAGCGGAGCCTGTCTCCAGGGCGGACAGTCGCACTCCGGCGTGACGTCCATGATGAAGTTGAAGAACAGAGATTTATCGTACTTGTCTACCATTGATCCGTGGGCGAACTCTGATATCTTCTCGCATAACTCAACGTTCGTAGATGAATCCTTCACCTTTATAGCACCTTCCGGACAGACGATACGGCACTCGCCGCATCCGATACATTTCTCACTGTCGATCACCGCGTGCTCACCGACTTCGATAGCGTCGGCTGGGCACCAGATAGCACACTTGCCGCAGCCGATACAGTCCTCTGAATCCACTTCTGGATGAACGTTGTAGTGCATCATGAGTTTACCGGCTCTAGACGCACAGCCCATGCCCAGGTTCTTTAGAGTTCCTCCGAAACCGCTCATCATGTGCCCTTTGAAATGACTCACACCGATTATGGCATCGGCTTGATAGAACGCTGCGCCTATTTTCACCTCGTCGAAGTGCTTTCCATCAATTTTCTGGGTGTAGAACTCGTTGCCGTGGAGGCCGTCTGCTATGACCACCGGTGCATCCACAACCGGTCTCAGCCAACCGTTTTCCTGGGCGGTACGGTGATGATCCACGGCGTTGGAGCGGCTACCTTTGTAAAGCGTGTTCGAATCACACAAGAAGGGTTTACCCCCCGCTTCTTTGACCGCTTCGACTATGGGTGCTATCCTAACCGGTCTGAGATAGGTGTCTATGCCTTTCTCACCGAAGTGAAGTTTGACCGCCACTAGATCTTCTTTATCGTATTCTATCCCATCTCCAGCTCTTCTGAACAATTCTTTCAACTTGTTGAGCAGGTTGTTCTCTTTACTGTCCGCGGATAGATCGGTGAAGTAGACTTTTGTCATCATGGATCACTAAGTAAACATCGTGCAGCAAAATAAGAAGTTTTTCCCCATCTACAATATTCATTTACAGTGGAACACGTAACATTTTGAACTAAGTTACGAGCTCCACAACTAGTCAAAGACCGTGAATTAGTACAAATAATCATGTCTTTGACTATACAATCGAGTGATGATTAGACAAGAATAATAAATATCTCCTTCCTTTCACGATTACAGATGAAGATAGTTACCTACGAAGAAATCGACGATATCCAGATGACGGAACTGACCCTGGCATGTTTTCACCATACGTATTCAAAAGAGCACGTAGATGAGATGGTGAAAGCGGATAAAAGGATACCCGATTGGGGTGGAGAACTGTACGCCGTGGACGGTGATAACGTGCTGGGGACAGTGGGGATGCTCTACCCCAGGATAAAAACAAAAGATGGCATTGAAACCGTCGGCGGTATAAGGAACGTGTGCACCAGACCGTCGGCTTCAAGAAAAGGTGTTGCGAGGATGCTGATGGAAGAAGCACATGAGAGGATGGAAGAAAAAGGGTTGAGGTTCTCTTTCCTGATGACCTCAAAATCACTGGTCGCATATGAACTTTACAAAAAAATGGGGTATCGAGACACACACAGATACCCGGTGGCTTTCAAAAAGACCAATAAAAAGACCTCTTCTATTGAATTTAGAGAAAAAGAAGATCCTGAGTACGTTCGTTCTCTTTACAAAAAAAGCGTCAAAGACCTCCATGGCTTGATAGTCCGGGAAGAGGATTTCTGGGAGATGGCTCGTGCCAGGGGGTGGCCTGATATATCTAAATTAAAAATTGCTTACTTGAAAGGAGAGCGGATCGGATACGCAATGTTCAATAGGAGAAGAAAACAGATGGACTGTGCAGAGTTAGCCGTCGATGAGAGAAGGTATCTACCATGTCTTATAGAAGCGTTAGAAGCTGAGGCTGAAGGGGTAGAGATCGTGTTCTATTACGTAAACCCGAACTACAAAGATGTATTCTCTGATAAGGGATACACCCTTTACGACGATACGTGGAGCCGCATCATGGTGAAAGAGTGTAAAGAAAAATTACCGTTGGACGAAGATTTATTCAACTGTGGTATCTTCGAGACATTTTGATCCCATAGATAGAAAAATGTTTTATTATATACCTTCACTACCGAGTCCATGGATATCTGGCAGGCGGTGCTTCTAGGCATCATCCAGGGCATCACGGAGTGGTTCCCGGTGAGCAGTTCTGGACATCTAGTTCTGACGAAACACTTCTTGGGAATCGAGCCGTCATTATTTTTCGACGTGTTCGTTCACTTTGGAAGCGCGTTGGTCGTCCTGATAATATTCAGAACGGAGGTCAAGAACGTGATCGCCGCGTTTTTTTCCGCTCTTAAGGACCTGCCGGAAGATGGTAGAAGGGCGTTCTTTAAAACAGCGGACAGGAAACTATCACTCTTCATAATCATCGCAAGCATACCAACCGGATTGATCGGATTGCTAGTTTCTTATTACTACGAAGGTTTCCTCAGTGATCCCTTCTGGGTGGGTATAGCCTTGCTCCTGACGGGGATCGTTCTCATGAGCACAAAAGGAGTAAAGGGGGACAAAAGAGAAAGGGAGATGACTTTTCTAGATAGCATACTAGTGGGGGTCATGCAGGGGATAGCCGCTATTCCAGGCGTCTCGAGAAGCGGATTCACTATATCCACGTCGGTTCACCGAGGATTGAACAGGGATCTAGCGGTCAGGTATTCCTTTCTGCTCTTCCTGCCGGCGATAACCGCTGCAGGGCTCCTGAAAGCTTCCAGCCTTACTTCCACATCGACCGAAAACATGCTGCCCGTCCTCATCGGCACCATCAGTGCCGTTATAGTCGGATATGTTTCGATAAAGGCACTGCTCAAACTCATAGAGCAGGGTAAATTCTACATGTTCTCTTTTTACTGCTTCGCTGTGGGAATGATCTTGGTCTACCTCTCTGCGTGATTCGACGTTCATAAGTATTTTATAAAACCGGTTTTTGCGGTAAACAATATGTTGGATGATGATAAGGGAGTAGCGGGGTTCTATGTCGATATACCCGCTTTACTGGCAATAATCGTAGGGATCTCCATATTCACTTTTACCATCTACAGCGCACACATTTCATACGAAGAGCGCAGGGAAACATCTGAGATGTACGATGAATTGGATTCTTTCATGAAGCAGTTCCGAAGGGACGAGTACCTGTGCTCAGACACTGGAGAGTTCGAAGGAGATAAGATAAATCTTCTGAATCTAAGTCTGCTCGAAGAACTTTACCCACGTGATGAGCTGGGGTTCCACTATAAGATAACATTCCAAGACAATTCGGGTTATGATAACGATTACACTACATCTTTTCAAACTACAAATATACCCAGGGATAAGTCCGTATACACCAAAAGGTCCTCCGTAGTGATAGTGGAAGAGAACAGCATCAAACATCTGAGTGAACTGAGAATATCGATATGGAGTGTGTGATATGAAGATAGGAAACCGAGGTACTTTTACCCTCTACGAAGCGTGTTTTTTCTTCGTTCTTCTCATGCTAGCTTCATCCATAATCTCGGCTTATTATCTCTATCCAAAATCGGTCGGTAATACGAGGGGTGATTTTGGGGCATACTGCGAGAACTCTAGACGTGCTTTTCTGGAAGCTACGGTACCGGAAACGTATTATGTATATCGGGGGGAGAATGTCTTTCGGAAGGACCTATCGGTGAAAGAACTCATCGTTGAATTCATCTACCTCGAGGAAGGGGGTATAGAAAGAGATAATATCACCTACGGCAGAGATATTATCGCACTGGGTAGAAAGCATTTCGACGATTTCTGGCTCCTCAGAGCGGTTTCCGATTCCGGTACGGAAATAAGACTTTCGAATCGGGGTGTTTCGGGTGGAGGGAGCAGCATCCGCAGCTCTTCGGATAGAGAGTACTCTTCTTCGTCGTGGGATGAAACCGGTATGGATGGTGGTACTATCGAGATCACGCTGTTCCTTTTGAAAGTATAAAAAGGAAAATATTATTAAACCCCGATACTTTTTTTCATGAATATGCACCCCTCAGAAGATATCAAGGGCTCTAAAGGCAGTGACCTAGAAGGAAAGAAGGTCGTTCTTGGCGTGACCGGCAGCATCGCAGCAGTTGAATGTGTCAAGCTGGTCAGAGAGATGGTCAGAGAGGGTGCAGAAGTCCACTGTGTGATGACGGAGTGGGCGCAGAAGATAATTCATCCCTATTCTTTAGAGTTCGCTTCCGGCAACGATGTGATAACTAAGATCACTGGCCAGGTAGAACATGTAAGTTTCTGCGGTAATGTGCCGGACAAAGCCGACCTTTTCTTGATCTCGCCGGCGACGGCGAACACTATATCTAAGATAGCCCACGGTATAGACGATACCGCCGTTACAACTTTTGCAACTACATGCCTGGGCTCCGGGATCCCCATGGTGATAGTACCCGCTATGCACGGAAGTATGTACAACCACGAGATCATAACGGAGAACATCGATAAATTGAAGAACATCGGTGTCGAGTTCATCGGACCCAGGGAGGAAGAAGGTACCGCAAAAGTTGCGGGTAGAGATGAAATTGTCGACGAAGTAGTAAGAACACTGGACAATAGTTTAGAGAATAAAAAGATCATTGTGGTCACCGGCAGAACCCAGGAACCCATAGACACCATGCGGGTCATCACGAATCGTGCTACCGGTAGGAGCGGCATCGAGATAGCGAAGAGAGCATACCGGAAAGGTGCTGATGTTGAGCTCTGGTACGGCAATGTTAGTGGAGACGTACCAAATTGGATGACGACAAGAAAATTTGACAGTATGGAAGATCTATGGAAAATGACCGATAAAGCATCTGGGACAATAATCGTACCTGCAGCTCTTTCTGACTTCGGACTGAAGGAGGTCAGCAGGTCCAAGATCCCATCGAAGGATCCGATACAGTTAGATCTAGAACCCATACCCAAATTCATCGATAGAGTAAAAGATAATGTAGACAAACTCATCGCTTACAAAGCCGCGGATACCCGTGAAGAAGCCATAGAAAAGGCGGAAGAGATGTTGGAGGAAGAGAGAGCTGATATCGTCGTAGCGAATTCACTGAAAGACGTTAAATCCGGAGTGAATCGGATCTACATTTTAGGTGATGGAAAGTGGTACGAAGGAAGGAAAAGGGACCTGGCAGACAGGGTTCTGGAATACGTTTAAGGTGAATGAATGAGCACAAGAGCTTTCTGCCCTGGGCATATAACAGGTTTTTTCAGCCTTTCAGAAGATCATGGGAATCTAGAGAAGATCGGTTCAAAGGGCGCTGGATTCTCGGTTGATAGGGGTGTGACCGCAGAGGTCGATATAGAAGGAAATGGATGGAACATCATCGTTGATGGTAACGAAACGTCTTTTCTCACGGTAGAAAAGGCTGTATCTAACTTCGCTCCAGGTGGGACGGTTCACTTAAAAACCGACCTGCCCTTCAGCCAGGGTTTCGGTATGAGCGGGGCGTGTGCACTTTCATCCGCAGTAGCTGTTTGTCACGCCTTGGAGATCCCGATTGAGAAGGCGGTGAAGGCAGCACATATCGCGGAGGTTTTCTGCAGGACAGGTCTCGGTGATGTCGTTGCACAGTCTAAAGGCGGTTTTGAAAGAAGGATCAAACCAGGAGTACCACCTTACGGAGAAATCAAAAGTGAAGAGATCGATAGAGAAGTCGTGTTGGCGGTGGTGGGTCTTCCATTGATCACACCTCATGTACTATCGGACCCGATTTTGAGCGAATGGATCAAGAAAATTGGAGACGAGTGTATAGAGGAATTCTCGCCGGAGCCGTCATTCGATAACTTCCTAAAAATATCGCATAAATTCGCCTTCGAGACCAAGTTCGTCAAACCGTCGCTGAAGGACGCTTTATGGGAGACGAGAGAATTGGGAAAGGGGAGCATGTCGATGATAGGAAATTCCGTTTTCACCGTCGGAGATACAGAAAAACTCAAATCCACTCTGGAAGAGATTGTGGGTCAAGAAAGAGTATTCGTGGTTAATATCGAGAATCAAGGCGCTAGGGTTTTGGATTGATGTTATCCCATTTTAACTCATTCCGCTAGAGTGAACAGTTCGTGGTCTCCACCGGTATCGAAGAAACCGAGTCGTGCGCCAGCGTCCAGCCATCCATGAGCATAGTTGACACAAGCGAATGCGTTATCTAAGTCACCGTTCTCGTAGAAATGTTTTGCATCGGAAAAGTATGAAACCGCCATCTCGAGGAAATCGTTAGCCAATCTAAAAAAATGTGATTTTTCAGGTGCCCTTATCTCGACCTTCTCCAAAGCAGTTTCTGTTTTATCTAGATAACCTTCCACCCTTTCTTTGCTGACCATGATACATCACACCACTTTTATAGAGCTGCCGCCGTCCTGGGTCTCCCTGGGCCTTACATCAACGAACAGTGGTTCAGACAGCCCACCACCTGATAGTATCGCTTCGCCTATGGGCAGTCTCTGTATCTCCTCGGACATCTCAGAAGTTATACCCTCGACAGATGATTCGATCGCACGGATATCGTTTGGGTTAGTCACTTTCAATATCACTTGGGTATTGCATTGGCTTAGTACGTTCTTATCCACTTTGGCCGCCCTCTGAGTGACAATGGCTAAACCGAGGCCGAACTTTCTTCCTTCGCTAGCTATGGTCTGGAATATATCTGAACATTCAGTCTTTCCGCTCTGTGGACAGAAATTATGTGCCTCCTCGGCGAACATCATCATGGGAGGGATCTTGTTCCTTTTTCTCAACTCGAACAGCGCGGTAGATAAACGATTGACCACGAACCCTTGTATATCGGGAGCAGTGCCTTTCAGATTGATGATGGACGTCTGGCCCTTGCGGACTATCTCGTCCATCCTTGTCCCCATGGGTGCGAAGATACCCATTTTATCTAACTCTTCAAGACCTTTTATTATCGTACTAGCGTCATCCTCTTCATTCTGTTTGAGCACTCTGATTACATCTTTAATTCCAAAGTCCCCCTTTGCTGCTTCCAAACGTGACATGGCACCTTCCACGGTGGCAATATTGTTCTTCCTTTTATCCACATCCATCATATCCAGCAATTTCCTTGGAGACATGTTTTTGAAAGTGAATTTCAACGGCTTCGAACCCGGGTTTATTTCGGGTGAGGGTGAGAATTCTGTCATTATATCTCCATAACCTCTTGGAGTCACACCGAAATCGTTGGCAGGATCTACTTCTCCGGGTTCAGCAAGGGAAGCGTATTCTCCGTGAGGATCTAAAATGACCATGGTTACCTCGTGTTTCATCATCTCTTCGATGATGATACCGGTGGTGTAGCTCTTTCCGCTCCCGGTTTTAGCGAGCACGGACAGATGTTTCTGTGCTATAGAGTTGATATTCAGGTTGACCGGTATGTCGTGCCCCCTGAGTTTTCCCAGATAGGCACCTTTGTCATCATCTTTTAAACCGAGTACTGCGCGGATAAGTTCCTCATCGGCTAAAACGATCTTCTCTCCCGCCCTGAATGGATTGCCGGGGATCTTCAGGATGTTCCTATGGTCGCGATAGCCGATGACATTTATGTAAGCTATTACCGTTTCATCGATCTCGACTTCCTCTCCCTTGGAGATATCCCGAGCTTTGTCCATAGAAACGTCTGTTTTTCTCTCTATCTTGTCAACCTGTCCAAGGACCCAACCACAGGAAGGGTGGTTTATCTGGACGTATTCACCTTTATCTACAGGGGTGCACACGTTGCACTTGAGATTAGTCGTACCAACGTCTCCAAAAGTAATTCCAACAACCTGTGTAGATGATCCAATAGGATACTCCTCGACTAGAGCTTCTTGTTCTTCCGGCTCTTTTTCCTCTAGCTCCGTCAGACACATCCCATCCATGGATATAAAGCAATTTACTCTTTTATAATATTTACCCCGAATCAATAAAGTATATAACAATCGAAAATCTTATACTTATCTATTGTATTGACCTACCATAGGAGATATATTATGCCGATGATAAATTGTGAAATAAACAAACACTTTCTGCCTGCACACGCTGAAGAACTTCCTTCAGACCCTGAAACCGCAGGTGCGCTTTTTTTAAGCATTGATATAGAACCAGAAGAGGGAGAAGCAACATCCGATGCTGTACCCAACATTGTACTTCTTATAGATTCCAGTGGTTCGATGATGTCGGAGAACAAGATAGATGTAGCAAAAAAGGCAGCTAAACAGTTCATAGATGGCCTAGATAATACGAGTAACATCAGTGTTATTTCTTTCTCTGAAGAGGTAAAGGCCATTTCTCGTGGAAAGAAGAAACTGCAAGATGCTAAAGAGAAGGGCGTTTTGGATTATCTGTTGGACAAAGATGTCGTTTCAGAAAGCAAAAGCGAGATGTTGGAAGAGATAGACAAGATAGAAGCTAGGGGCGGAACCGCTCTGTACGAAGCTCTTAAACACGCAAGAGATGAGATATTGGCTAGCAACATCCCAGAAGATAAAAGAGTGGACCGGATGATACTTCTATCAGATGGTAGGCCAACAATAGGAAGGTCCGCCTTGGATGACTTCAAAAAGATCGCAGAGGACTTCTCTGATGAAAATATATCCCTCATCTGCGGAGGTATCGGTGGTGATTACAGTGAAGATATTTTGATCGCTCTGGCAGAAAAATCCAGAAAGGGTAAATGGAGACATCTCAAGGATAACGACGATATATCCGCTCTGTTTAAAACTGAAGTTAACAGGATCAAAGGTACAACTATGATCAAACCAGATCTTATAATGAAGGCAGTGAAAGGAGTGGAATTCGGACAGATATTCCAATCTGAACCTGAGGTATCTAGATGCGAAGATATGAGAGTAGAAGGTGGAAATTACATACTCCCGATAGGCGACGTGATCGCAGGTGAAAAACAAACCTATGTTGCTCAGATGTACTACCCTCAAAGACCTGTGGGTGAGTTCAGGATAGCTGAAGTTAGTTTATCTGACACTCAAAAGAAAGAAATAATCGTTACATACCTGAAAGAACCCGATAAGTACGAAGGAGAGGACAACGAAAGACCAAGACATCTATTCCTAACCGCATTGGCAGGTTTGGAAGGTCGTGACGTCATCGATGGCGATGAGTCAAAGAAGGATCAAGTCATCAAGATGGCTACGGAGATAATCGATGAAAGCGATGATGAAGATCTGATAAGTCGGGCGACTCAGATAAGAGAAACCATCATGGACAAAGACACCGTTGTCCTGTCGGAAGAAGAAAAGAAAGAGAAAAAAGGTGCATTATCAACAACTGTAATTTTGGAGGATAGATAAAATGAAGAAATGTTCTGTATGTGGAAGAGAATTCGGTGAAGAAAAGGAATACTGTGATTTCTGTGGGATCAAGTTGGACGAAGAAGAGGACACCGGCGATGAAATGGAACTCGAAGAGGAAGAAGTGGAAGAAGAACAAGAGATCGAAGAGACCCCTTCTGAAGAAGAAACAGAAGAAGGAAATGTATGCCCAGTATGCGGTAGTGAGAACCCACCCGGAGCCGAGTTCTGTACCAGCTGTGGTGCCGATATGGCAAAGGAGATCGAAGGGGAAGAAAGTGTTTTGACACTCGTCCTTCCCGGCGGCAAAGAGATAAGCTGTGAAGAAGAAGAGCTGGCCATCGGAAGAGAGGATTTCGAAGGACTCCTGCCAGATGAAAAGCTCAGATATCTCTCAAGAAGGAACGACCCAGACGATCCCGAGAAGAATCACTTCAGGATCGTGATGGAAGATGACGAATACTATGTTATCGATGAAAACAGCACGAACAATACTTGGTTAAAAGGCGAGAAGATAAAAGGAGAAGGAAAGAAAAAACTTGAAGACGGAGACGAAATCAAAGCCGCCGGAGAAATACCGATAACGGTAAGGATCTGGTAAAACCGACTCTGGATCAATAAATCAATCGATGTGGATATAATATGCCGTTCGAAAAGGGAATCTCGATTACCGGTACACGAGGTAAGAAAATCGATGTGATCAAAAAGATCGCTGAAGGTGGTTTTGGACTGGTGTACCTAGGTACTTACAACGATGGTAAAAAGTGTATAGTCAAACAAGCCAACATATGGGATCACATGGGCACGGTCAGTAAAAACAAAGGGATAATCGAAAAGAAATTGAACATCGAAAAAGAGATCTTAAAACGGGTTGGAGTGCATCCGCACATCCCCACACTGTTAGATTACGATGAAGAAGCGAAGCCGCCTTTTATGGCAATGAGTTACCTAAGGGGTAAAACAATCTACGAGAAGATCAGGAAGGACGACACAACTTTTAAACCTCTCACCGAAGAACTGGCGAGAAAATACATAGTAAAATTGATCGAGATCGTGGAATATCTACATAACTTAGATAATCCTGTCATACACCGAGATATAAAACCTGCCAACATCTTAGTTTACGCGAACAATTTGAACCTCATCGATTTCGGTAGTTCCGTAGCGGGCTGGGAAGGCATCGATGTCTCCGGCGCTACAAGGATATTCACTGCGGGATACGGTGCTCCGGAACAAGAAAGAGGTAAAGAAAGCGTCGATGTTAGAACCGACGTTTACGGTATAGGCACCACCCTGTATTTTCTAGTTACCGGAAAGGACCTCAGGCTGTGTGATGAATGTTTCTACGCACCCTACGATCTGAGACCCGCTTCAGTGTTCAATCCGCGTCTAAGCCAGGATATGGATGATATCATACAACGAGCAACTAATGTCTTCCCGGAAGAAAGGTATCAGAATGTCACCGACATGAAAAACGCGGTATTGGGTAAGGAAGTAGCAAAGTTGACTAAACCCAGCCTTCAACTGGGCGGTATCACACACACGTTATACATCAAACCGGGCGGACATATGAAAATAGGCAGGACAGCGGGTTTCAGCGGTGCAAAGAAGGAGACCGAGATATCGATCAGAAATGAATACGTTTCAGACGTACACGCAAGAATTGAAAGGGACGAGAACAATTACTTCGTTAAAGATATGTACAGTTTGAACGGTACTGCGGTTTACATGCGTGACAAAGGTAAATGGATGAAACTCGATCGTGGGCAAAAATGGAGATTAAGCAACGGAGACAAAGTAGCCCTTGGTTACAACAAAAAAAGAGGACCATGCATCGAATTGATATTTAGAGAACCGGATTAAAGAAAGTCTATGGTGTTGCTATGGATGTATGTGGAAAATCTGACGTCGGCCAAAGGAAGTCTTTAAACGAAGACTCATTTGGTATCTGGTACACAAATGTCGATGATAACGAGAGGGGTATATTCATAGTAGCTGACGGGGTTGGAGGAGAAGAGAGGGGTGAGGTGGCGAGTAAAACCGCTGTATCAACGATAACGAATGAGTTGATACCTGTACTCTGTAAAACTGATAAAGTTGATAACGAAGAACTGATACAGTGTGTAAGCGATTCTATAAAATCGGCAAATATGAAAATTCTGAACGAATCTGAAAGAAGCAATATCAAGCGGATGGCAACCACCGTGTCCATGGCGGTCCTCTACGATGATTTTCTTGTGATCGCAAATGTGGGAGACAGCAGAACGTATGTCCATAGAAAAGACAACCTCACTAGGATAACCAAGGACCATTCTCTTTTAGAAAACCTTGTTGATAGAGGTAAACTGACCCGAGAAGATATTGAGACCCCGAGAAGCGAAAAAGCGAAGGTGAACGAGAACGTAGTCACAAAGGTTTTAGGGAATAAAAAAGACATAGAACCGGATCTATTCAGCCTCCACATATACAACGGATACGATATTTTCATATGCTGCGATGGAGTGACGGATTTATTATCGGATAGGGAAATCGAATCGATTTTATCTGAAGATGGGACATCTACAAAGGATATCTGTGATGAGATCATATCACTTTCCAATGAAAGAGGGGGGAAGGATAACATAACTGTAGTTTTCGCCCATCCTACAGAGCTACCCGATAAGAAAGAAGTGATGAAAGAATGTACTGTTATAATCACTGAAGATTAGATCATCTAATTATAGTGGAAGACAAAACCTCCTTGTATTTCGAAAGCCGTTCTTGAGAAAGAAGAGGAATTTCGTTCCTCTGTAATTCGGTTTTGTCATCCGCTGCTTTACGAGGAATAAAATTCCTCGAAGTCTTGGAATAAAATTCCAATGATGAAGGAATTACTTATTCCTTCAAGTCTTGGAATAAAATTCCAAGTATGTTAGAATCATAGATTCTGACAATCGAATGAATGTTACACATTCATGTAGACATTTCAGGAACCATGTTCCTGATGTCACAGGAAAGTTTATTCTTTCCTGTTAGACGTCAAAGACACCGAAATTTACATCAAAAGTTGTGTCTTTGACTATAATAATAAAAGGGAAATGGGTTAAGGAAATGGATTGGGTATTATTCTAGAGATT
>CAZHUM010000054.1:0-13241 GCA_964535805.1 uncultured Thermoplasmata archaeon | reverse complement strand
TACCCTTCCATTTATATACACCCTGCAATTCATCATATCTTGTGTAATCATGCCTATAGAAGAAGTAAACGATCCATGGGAATATTACATTTATCGATCTACATAAGGTGATCAAATTGAAGATGCAGCCAGAATGTGTGCCATGTCTTTTGAAAAGATGTGTTTTCGAAGCGAGGATGGTCGACGGATCTAAGGAGAGAGAGGTCATCGAAGAGGCTCTAAGGATACTCAACGAAAGATTCAAACCCGGATGTGTTTCCGCTGAAGTTGCTACTCATGTCCATAAACGGGTCTACGAGATACTAGGCACCGACGATCCCTACAAAGAATTGAAGGAGGAGAGCAACGAGGCGGCGGAAAAACTTCTGCCGAGGGCCGAAGAGATCGTTGAGGAAAAAGGTTTCAAAGGTGCTGCCCTAGTCTCCATCGCAGGTAACGTTCTGGATTTCGGTTACCGGGACGATCTGGATTCACCGGATTACTTCCTCGATGAGTTCGAGAATATCATCGAGGAGGGGCTGGGCTACGATGACACGGAAAGGGTGCAAAGGTTATTGGAAGATGCGGATGATGTGATCTATTTTACCGACAATGCAGGTGAGATCGTACTCGATACACTGCTGATGAAGAAGATAAAAGAATACGGCGTTCATCTGACCGTGGTTGTCAAGGGTGAGTCGATAATAACCGATGCTACCATGGAGGACGCTCTTAGATACGGTGTGGATGAGATCGCAGACGAACTCATCACCACTGAAAGGTACGCCATCGGCATACCTTTCAGGGACATGCCTGAGAGATTGATGGATCATCTTGACAAAGCCGATGTTATCATCGCAAAGGGGATGGCGAACTGGGAATCGTTTTCGGAAACCGGCTACAGACCCATCGCGTACTTTACTCGCAGTAAGTGTATGCCCGTCTCTAATACCATGGGAGTACCCTACGAAAAAAACATAGTGAAACTATTCGAGTGAAGAGTTTCGATAGGCGACCATTACCTCCGCTGCCACCGTCCAGGTTTTCAGAAGGTCTTCCGAGATCGATATAACCGTATCCGCCCATTCGTAAACGGGACTGACGAAATCTCCTTCCTTAAAACCACCTATCACCACGATATAATCCTCTGCCCTAGAAAAAACGTCTATCGGATTTTTTCTATCTCCCTTGGGTGACATAGCTATCTTGTGCCCGACTTCTTTATCTAAAAGGGTCATCAGATCCTGTTTTTTGTGGTTCCATCCTTGGGGCGGATCACCTTTGAGAGTCCTAGATATGTATTTCTTGAAATCCTCGAGCTCTTCTGGGATCTCAGTATCCGGTTCGAAGACGAACAGGTCGTTTGTGCGGGTGTGGACTATGGTCTTCAACTCCCTCTCGGTTGCAAGACTGGAGTCGTTGGCTAAAAGCAGTGTAAAATGTACTAGATCCGGGTCTTTATAAAGCTCGCTGTCCGCTAAAACTAATTTAAGCATATTTTGACCTCTAAGATATTATCTTATCCAATTTATCTCTCTCTAGACCCAACTTTATCTCCCTGGATATTCTCCTTCCGGTAGAGAGATCCTCTTCCATCAAATCGGAATATGGCGAACCCGATATAAAAGGATTTGTACCGGCTACTATACGAGATGATATCTCGAACACCTTGAATTCCAGCTCTTCCGTCACGATGGTTTCCAGGCAGAAAGAACCGTATAAACCATCGAAGAGTTCGTAGGCTCGGTCAACGACCTTTTCTCCCATATCGAATACTTTAGGAAGTAACGACTCTCTTATTACGACCGGGATGTTGCCGGTAACTACAAAAGAAGGGAATACCCTCATCTTTCTGAGCTCTTCCTGGGAACCCAGCTTGTACATCTCGTCGATGTTGCTCTCGTCCCTCCTGTCTATGGAGAGCATCTCTAGTACTCCTCTGTTCATCTTGTAACCATCTTCTTTGATCGGTGAAAAGAAATAATGCAGGTAATATCTCGTCCCCATTATATACTCCTGGATGTGATACTCTTGATTATGATCTATGCCTAATTTAAAATCGTTATAGTCCTTGGCGATGAAGAAGCCCCTACCGCCCTTTGCACCGTGATACTTTACAAGAACCGGTTCGTCTATACTTCTAGGATCCGATATAAGGTTCGGCATGGATATACCGGCGCTGGTCAGCCATTCCCTCTCCTTGTTCCTGTTGGACTCCCACTCGAGTACTTTCCTATTACCGAAGGTCGGCACCTCGAGCTCACGGAAATTATCGGCGCCCAGGTACTCAACGAATGAACCGTGGGGTATCATTATCACGTTCTCATCGATGAATTCGTCTGTCCGGTCCATTATCTCCATGTAGTCGTCCAAAATCATGAATTGATCCGGTTTTCCCTTTGGAAACGCGTCGTAGAACCCAGGCTGCTCTTTGAATCCTATACCTAATGTCTTGAACCCCTCCTTTCTGGCACCGTCGAAAATCTGCATACTGGAATGTGAACAAACAGTGCCTATGGTGATCTCGTCCTTGTCATAGTCCTCTAAAATTCGGGCGATCTTTTTCTTATCGACCATATAGCGGATAGGGAAAAGGGGTTTTTAATTCTTTCCAAAATATTACGCGTCGGTTATCGCCTTGACTGTCTTCAGTGCATCTAGGTTCTCCTCTACGTCGTGGACCCTCAGGACCGAAACGTATCTACTCAGGGCTAGTGTGGTGACCGCTACCGTCCCGAATAAGCGTTCGTCTACATCTTTATCCAATATCTCCGCTAAGTATCTCTTCCTGGATGCTCCGAGCAGGACAGGATAACCCATGCAGGTGAACTCGTCGAGTCTGTTTATTATCTCTAGGTTGTGCTCCGTTTTCTTGCCGAAACCTATGCCGGGATCGATCACTATTTTCTCCGGGTCTATTCCAGCTTCCTCGGCCTCTTTGGCTCTGTACTGCAGGAAGTCGTAGATCTCGGTTATCACGTCGTCGTAGTGTGGGTTATCCTGCATATTCTCCGGAGTTCCCTGCATGTGCATGATTATGACTGGTACATCTAGATCCGCCGCGGTCTGGAGCATGCCCTTTTTCCTGAGAGCGTAGATGTCATTAACTATCTCAGCACCGCTTTCTACCGCCGCTTCTGCGATCTCCGGCTTGTAGGTATCTATACTGATCGGCACACCGACTCTGTCCTTCACCGCCTCTATAACTGGAATCACTCTGTCCAGTTCTTCCTGTATCGATATCTTCTTGCTGCCCGGTCTGGTGCTCTCTCCTCCGATATCTATGACTGAAGCTCCCTCTTCCTCCATCTTCACCGCTCGCTCTACGGCTCTATCTAGTGAGTCGAAATCACCTCCATCGTAGAAACTGTCCGGAGTGACGTTGAGGACACCCATTATCTGCGGGTTTTCTCCCCCCCATGGAATCGGCGGCATAGAACGGTAATTATCTAGAACATCTTCTATCTCATCGGCGAGAACGTCCAGTCCGAAGGGCTGTTCCTTCAGTTTCCGAAGTGCTCGTTTGTACTGAGTGACTGTTCCCATCATCAGGACTTCGCTTTTGTCTTCTGAGAGATTAAGAGCTTCCCAGGATACCGCTGCCTCACCTCCAGCTGCCAAGAACTCCTGTTTTAATATATTGGCACCTTTGGGATCTAATCCACTGGCTCTAACCACTCTGTAAACGGCCTTGGGAGACATTATCTCCACCCCTCTCTTTTCACAGCCTAGTTTTTCCATGACATCGAAGGCTTGATCCGTATCTCTTATATCAGAAACTACCCTGGTTCCGAACATAGATACCACTATGAGTTATTTTGATTTAAAATTTAGCTTATATATTTGTATCAATCCTGGAAAAGTGCACCGCAGACAGGACACTTGTCTTCGTCTTCGCCGACCTCGGTCCCGCATATCGGACATTCATAGACCATCTTTTCTCCCGTTTCGACCTCCCTTTCAGAGGTCATAACATCCTTTGGGGCGAACCGCTTGATCTTCTCGGCTATGGAATCTTGATCTTCACCCCTTATCTCGAAGGTCTCTTCATCCATCTTGGAGAGTATCTCATCGAGTGTTTTCTCGTCCAGCCATCCCTTTATATCATATCCGCAGTTGGGACAGACTTCGTCGTGGGACGATACCAGTAATCCACAATCCGGACATCTGACTTCGACTTCTTCATCCATAGGCTTCCCTTTTCTCCGTAATGTTATTATCCTTCGATAATTTAATCTTATCGGGTGAATATGGGTCTTTTTACGCCCTCTTTTGTCACGTAGATCATCTCTTCATCGGATTCGGTAAGTTCTTCCTTCGCTTGTATGAAACCTCTTAACCTTACGTTCATGAGATCTATGTGATGAAGTGCCACCGCTTCTTCCATCCTTGGACTTCTAGCACTACCCCACTCGTAGTCACCGTGATGAGAGAGTATTATGTGCGAGAGTTTCATCGATAGTTCATCCGGGAAATCCACCATGCCGGCTATCTTCTCTCTGATGACGCGCTCACAAAGGACTGTGTGGCCTATCATCCTGGCATCCGTTGTCAGCTCGATGGATGTAGTGGTCTCGTACTCGTACACCTTACCGAAATCGTGTAATACAGCAGCGCTTATCAGCAGGTCTCTATCGAGTTCGGGATACACCTCGCAGGTGTGGGATGACATCTTCACATCGTCAAGCGTGTGTTCCAAGAGTCCTCCGATGTAGTTGTTGTTGTACATCTTGCTGTAGGGCGCTCCTTTGAAAGCATCCATAAAATCGTTGTCGTTGAGGAAAGAAAACACCAAGCTGGATAAGTCTTCATCGTCGATGGTCTCGGCAAAGGTGATCAGTTCCTTGGTCATCTCGTCTATATCTTTCTTGGTCTTCGGGATGAAATCCTCGGCATCGAACTCTTCTCTTTCTAATTTTTTGATAGAGTGAAAATCATCTTGATTCACCGATATCTGCATCCTATCTCGATAGGAAGATACTATACCTTTGACCTCGACTACGTCGCTCACATCTATAGATTCATATCTAGCAGTGACTTCCTTTTCATCTAATCCTCCCCAGTAAACCACGCTCACATCACCGGTTTTATCTCCCACGGTTAAACGGAAGAAAAATCCTTTAGCGTACTCTTTCGGGGGTGTTTTAGTTCTAACGGCGAACTTTTCATCTATCTCACGTCCTTCTACTAGGTCTTCTACAAAGAGCTTCTTCTTCAATATATCACGTCTCTAACGGCAGTAAAAATTTTAGGTATATAACGTTAACGATTGAGGGTTATGAATCACAGTTCCTTGACGTACTTTCCTCTTCCTTTCTCACCGGCGAAATCAAAGTCCTCGACCAAGAATTCACCCCTTGACATCACGTGCTGTGGGAAGACCGCTCTGAAACCGTTGTAGGGCGTCCATCCGCATCTTGAATGTAGATCCTTGGGATCGATGGCTATGTTCTCTCTGAAATCGAAGAATGCAAGGTCGGCGTAATACCCTTCTTCTATTTTCCCTTTCTTGATCCCTAGGAACTCGGCTGGCTTCTCCGCTATCGCTTTGACCACCGTGTCCAGAGATATCTTACCGAAGGCGACTGCGTTCATCATCATGGGGTACATGGTCTCTACACCGGGGATCCCGGCGGGGGCTTCCTCGAAATCGACCTGCTTTTCCTCTTCCAGATGAGGGGCGTGGTCGCTGGCGATGATGTCGATCTTGCCCCAATCCATTGCCTTCCACAGCTCGATCTGCTCGTTCTGTGAGCGCAGGGGCGGGTTCACTTTTCCATAGGGTCCCAGGAATACGTCCTCTGAGAGGAATAAGTGGTGGGGGGTGACTTCATTGGTTCGATCGTGTCCCTGGGCCGCCTCGATGGCTTTTTTCGTTGTCACGTGGCATACGTGTTTATCACCGGGAAGCGCGGCTAGACTCTTGATCGCCTCTACCTCGCTCTCCGTTGGTCTGGATCCGTTGTAGGTCTTCAAGTCCTCCGCAGGACCTCGGAAGAGTTCCTCCGTCTCACAGTGGTACGCGATCTTCCCGCCCTTGTCTGTTATCTTTTGGACCTCGTCTTCGTAGTCGCTCCTTTTGGTTCCGGTGCTGGACGACATGTAGACTTTGAAGATGTCCGTCTCTCCGCACAGTTCAGATGCTCCGGATTCCACGTATCCATAAAGTGCGTAATCCAGAACGGATTTCTTATGGGCCAACTTTTTCTTCTTTTCGAAGCTGTCTAGTGTGCTGGTTTTTGGCTCCGTGTTGGGCATGTCGGCGTATGTGGTTATACCTCCGAAGGCGGCGCTCAACGATCCGGTGTAGAAGTCCTCTTTGTGAGTCATCCCGGGTTCCCTGAAATGAACGTGGATATCCGTTCCCGCCGGGAGTACCACACCGTCCCAGTAGAACACATCTTCTTCCTTATCTACACACTTTTTGATGAATTCTATCCTCCCGTTTTTGATCCCGATGCACCTCTGCTCCAGCTGTCCGTCTATGTAGGCGGTTCCCTTTATTATCATGTTATCATTTCACCCTATCTCCTTCTTTACGATGTTCCCTCTGGGAGATTCCTCGGCGAATATCTCACCCTGGAATTTTTCCACATCGATACTGCCTTCCTTCCACGCACCTCTATTCAGACCGGCTTTCATGCACGTGTGAGCCAAGAACTCTTCCTCGCCCCAGTTGTATTCTACGGGCACTTGAGGCAGCAGTAACCCCTTCCAAGGACCTTTTGAGATTATCAATCCGTCTCTACCGCACTCGATCTTCCCGGGAAGCTCTAAAGGATCTTCGTACTCTATCTCTTCCGGTGGTGTCAGCAGTGTGACCTCTATGATTATGTCATCCAGTTCATCCTCTCCCAATCTGTGAAATCTCGGGTCGTTGGTGGCGCTCTTCGCCGCTTTGACAAGAGCCTCTTTTAATTTGAATATAGGCTCCGGGTAGCCGATACAACCCCTCAAGTTGTCGGATGGGTACGTGTTGATCGTGACGAAGACACCCATCTCTTCTTTGAACTTCTCTGGATGATCGAATTCACCAACTGACTCTCCCTTCACGTGTGATTCTATGACTTGTCTAGCTATCTTGACCGCCTTCTCTCCTTCCTCTCGGGTGAACATCGATTTAAACAATAATCCTCGATGTATTAAATCTTAATGGATGGATCAGACCATGAACATCACGATTATCGTCAGTGCCGAAAGCACAGCTATCGGAGCACCCCAGTAAATAGATTGTTTCAGGTCTATATCACCTTTGAAGAGCTCGAAAAGGAACATCGCCCCCAGACCCAACTCCACCGCACCTTCGATGTACCTATCACCCATGAACAGAAGAACAGCGATGAAGGCGAAAACGGTCCCAATGACTATCGGCACCGCGTTCCATAGACGCATGGTCATCTCCTCCCTCTTATCTTCCCTCAGTATATAGAGAAGGAAAATCGATGTTACCAACGCTATCCAAAGAACTATAATTATTGTATTTTCGACGGACGTTTCACTGTATCGTATCCACAGTACCGACCAGATCACTGCATAAGCTCCCAGTCCGAAAGGGGCGTATGTGTACCATCTGACTTCATCGTTCCATCTTATACCGGCGTCGAGTACGAAGGCACCTCCCAGTATCCAGAACATCCCGATAGAGGATGAGAGCGCGTGGTCCGGTGAAAGGGTCGATGTGACTCCGTAAGCCATAAGAAACGAACCGAAGATGTACGGTAATCCTCTTATCGACTGCGATTCAGATCTATGAGTAAAGAAGAGAGCTAGGAAGATAGATACCAGAACGAAAAAATATGTGGGTACCTCGCCGAGGATATCACTTCCGTAATACATCTCGGAGTACATGATCAATAATACGAAGAACGAATTGAACAATATGGAAAACGAAAATATCTGCTCGACGCCCTTCTTCCTTTCATCGAGTTTGGAAAAGTAAGATGCCATCATAGCTAATCCAGCTACAAGAGAAAAGAGAGGATAAAGGCACAGCAACTCACTGCCGGTTTCCATCAAGAAAAACAGCGACGGTATGGTCGAGAAAAGAAGCAGCAACCCGATGGCGGCCTTTGCATATCCTTCCTTTCTTTTTGGGATCTCTGTGGTGCCCTCCACGAGGGAGGTGTTCGGTTGGAAGTCCGGGGGCGGTGGTGGGAGATCGTCCGTTTCTTCTTCTATATCTTCCTCGTCGTCTTCATCATCGAATAACCCCTCCATGTCGTCCTCGACGCAGTGATCGTACAGCTGGAAGACCGGGAGATCGTATTCCTCCATCAGCTCACCGAAGGTGATCTGGTCCAGGTCTTTATCCGTTGATAGTTCTACCTCGCTGTTTTCAAGCTCCTCGTAAAGATCTTTTGCCTCTTTCCTGCCAGGTTCCAGCAGTCGATACGTCTTCAGTTTTCTTTTATGACCGGTGACACGAGCTTTTCTGCTGTCGATCTTGCCCTCTTTCTCGAGAGAGATCAGGCACTGTGCCATGTGTGCTCTGCTCACCCCGACCCCTTTGGCGATCCCTTTCTGTGTTAGGGTTTCGGGGTACTCCATCGCCCAACCGGGTTCCCTCTGTAGATATATGTGGACCAGCGCTTTCTCTTTAACTGTAAGATTGGGCAGTTCGTTCATTCTCTCGACCTTTTTTCCTAAAGGGTTTATCCTTCCTGGACTTCGACCCACCAGGGCTGTTCATCCACCCTCATGGTGGGTGAATACATATCGTAGTAATGTATCCCTTGAATTTGTATATTTCCCGGCTTCGAAGGGATGAAGTCGATATCGAAGCTTATCTTCGTCCCCGCCGATAGATCGGTCAGGTATATCCTCAGCTCGTTGTCCTCCACCTCGAAGTCGGAGATGTGCTGTCTCTCCAGCAGGTGCTCGTAATCGTAGGTTCTGAATCCCGTCGGCAGTGGTATCTTGACCAGACCCATCTTGGAATAGGGTGCTGAAGCGCTGTACCTGATGGTGATATTCAATGTGTATTCGTCCTTAACCTCTGTTTTAGAGGGGGCTTTCACATCTAGATAGATGTCTTTGTATTCATCTATGGACCAGTCGATGTACTCGATGTAAACGACCTGGTAAGCCAGTTTACCGACTCCGTCTCCGGATATGGTCACCTGGTTATCATCTGAGAGGTAGCCCTTCAGGTCGAAGAAATAGGTCATATCCAGATTGCTCTGGTCGTATTCTACCTCGCCGACTTGATCTCCGTTCATCTCCACTGATGCGTTCATGTGCTCCATGTCTATGTTGCCAGCTGTAGATGTCTGCAGTGCCTGTAGGGCGACCACCGTGTCCTGCGTTGTGTAGAATGTACCGAATTCGTTCCTGTTTTCTATGAGATACTGGACCGCTTTGTCCGTGCTGTCGTAGTAGCCCTCTCCCGAGAGTGCCATCAAGGCGTAACCGGTTGTCTCTATTACCTTGCTGCCCGAGGAACCGTAGTAAGACCTGGAATCCTGCAGCATCGAGCTGTCGGATTCCCAGTAAACCGTACCGTTCTTTTCCTTCTTGAGTGAATCTATCTGCTCCAACATGCTCTGGTATTTACTACCGCCCTCGTTTGCCAGCTTGTAGCATACCGCGGCGATCGAAAGTGTGTAGGGATCGTTCCACTGGTCATCTATGTTGTTCGAGATGTAATCGAGACCTTTACCGACCGCCGAGGAGGATTTATCGTAACCTGAATAAAGCAGTGACCTCGTTATATAGGCCGTGGTGGCGACCTTCTTGGTTCTTAGTGTGGATGAAGTGGTTTCGTAAAGACCCCATTCCGGGAATTCCCACGAGCCGTCGGAGTTCTGCTGGCTCACCAGCCAGTCCTGCATATCCGTTATGATCTTGTCGTCTATGGTGAGTCCCGCGTTACGGGCGTCCTGGAAGGTTAATAGACCCCACGAAGTCAACCACGGATGTACGTCCTGGTCCCTGGTGAACCAGACTATCCCTCTGCCCTTGCCGTTCTGGGCTTCCATCAAGAAGGTGAGCTCGTGCTGGATACCCTGGGTGACGATGGTCTCGTATTTCTCCATGTTTTCCGGTGGATTCTCAGAGTTGACCGCGATATCGTAGGCGAGAACGTCTATGGACAGGGTGGACATGCTCTGTTCACCGCAACCACTGACCTGATGGATGAAACCTTCGGCGGAATCAAGCGTGACTGAGTCCATACCGCCGTAGAGCTTGATGAACGACTGCTGGCTACCTGGTATATAGTCTGAGTCTGACTGGAACGTTATCGTGACGGTTTCGTTGTTCGTCAACTGTCCGTTGAAAACCTGGACTTCCTTCTGACCGTTTGGAGCGACCTTCATCTTCTTGTGGATAAGGTCCTGCTTGTTGGCCGCATTGGCCTCTATCCTCAGGGTGTTCTCTCCCACGTCCTCAGCAGTGATGGTGTAGGTCACGTTCCCCACTTCGTTGGAGTCGAGGGGCACTGTCTTGACTGGGTTATCGTGCAGTTCGAACCAGCTGGCTCCCTGGAGGGTCACCTTTGCGTTCACGGACGTGTCAAGGTAGTTGTACACCATGACCCTCAGCTCGAACGTGTCCCCTCTCACCGCAGAGACAGGTATATCCGGCTCTATGAAGAAGTCCTTGAACACGGTGAGATTCTCGGTTTCTCCGATCATGTCTCCTTGTTTGGTAGATGCGACTCCGTCTACGAGCCAGTTTGTGATGGAGTCAGGGGTGATCAATTTGATGTTAGCCTCTCCGTTCTGATCCGTGATCAGCGTCGGGTGCCAGTACCAAGTCTCCGGGAAGTAGGTCCTGGGCTTGCCTTGAGCTTCGGTGGGTCGGTCTCCTGATGGAGCGCTAGAACTACTTTCTTTACCGCCGAAACTCCAGTCGAGACCGATACCTCCGCCCGGTGCAGCAGCATCGTCACCGGCTAACTCCTCTCTTGCCTCCGGCCTCATCTGCGGTTCCTCATCGACTCCCATATCTCCCCCGCTGGAACCTCCCTTTGGAAGAGCTCCGTAGATCAAAAGAGAGAATGAACCTATGATCAGTATACCCGCCATCAAGCACGCCGCAGACTGCTTCGAATTCATGGCGTAAACGAAAAGCAGTAAGAATCCTACGAAGCCCAGTATGATAAGAGTGGACCAATATGTGGACGTCCATTTCTGCTCCACCTGGACGGCGCTGTCGTAGGTCTGCCCGGCTGTGACGATCTCGAAGCCCACCACCTTTGTTTCATTGTCCTCTTTCTCAAGGATCTGGTCCATGCCCGATAGCTGGTTCAACTCGGTGAGTGCTTCGTCTGTTATCTTGACACCTATGGCTGCGTTTATCGGCTCCCCCTCTTTGTAGACGTGGAAATCTATGTTCGTTTCTTCCGCCGGCCGGTAGATCTCCTTGTCTGTCGATATGGTCAGGTCCAGGTAATCGCTTTGAGCCACGTTCACGCTCACGCTGTCCGTAGAGTAGGACATGTCCTTCTCGATAGCATAGGCGTTCAATCTGTATCTGGGAGACATATCGTAAACGACCGGGATGGTGATTGTGGTGGGTGATTCATCCAGGATGAAATAATCCGAGTACAGGATACTCTTTTCAGTCTGCACGTTGTAGTATATCCTACCGGTCAGCGATGTCCCTTCGTAGTAGATCTGGAACTCCTTGTTCTTGCCGACTTCGTTATTTCCATAGAGTTCTACTATCTTTACACCGTCGGCCGATTCGACTTTGAAATATTTTCTGTAGTTTTCTCCATCGTAGTCGGTTTCTACCGTGAATGAAGATTCACCCTGGTACTCCTCCTCCCACATCGCTATACCGCTGGCTGAAGTTGTTTTGCTCTCCAGATCGGTTGATCCTAGAGATGCACTGATCGGCAGGTCGGCTACCGGAGTGCCGTCGGGATGCGAGACCTTGACCGTGTAAGTGGACTTAGTTCCCTCGATGTTCTTGCTGGATATGAGGTCGAATCGGATGGGATCTTCGCTGATCGGTACGTCCAAGGTGTCCCATTCTTTGTGCCCGGATGTGTCTGTGACCGTCGCGTTCAATGTGAAATGATCTGATCCCGTGTTTCTATAAGGTAAATCCAGGTAGAACGGGAACTGACCTTCTGTAAGCTGACCTGTGTCCGCGTCCATCTCATAACCGTCGTAGTACAACGAAACTTCGGCTTGACCGGCTACCTGTTTTCCGAAGAAATAGTTAACGTCCAGCGTGCCGGAAACCGAATCGTCGAACAAGTACCAGTCATCAACGGACCTGTAATCGATCTTGAATCTGGGCAGGACGTACTCATCCACCATGAACATCTCTTTGATGGTGGTGTCCGATACGTTCACTTTCAATTCGTACGCACCCAGGGGGAGTATGTCCGAGAGTGTGTAGTTGTAGTATGAGATGCCGTATTCGTTGGGCGTGAATTCTTTCCTGAATATCTTATCTCCATCTGGGGTGGTGATCTGGTAAGTGACCGCCTCCGTTTCATTCAACGGTGAGCTGCCCACGAAACACAGGGACCTGATGTGCACGGTCTGACCCGGTTGGTAGATCGGCTTGTCCGTGGAGACGAAGAGTCTGGTCAAGCCCCTCACTTCTATGTGCTTCGAGATCTCCTTTCCCGCGGATTTGACTATTATATCTCCCTGGTAGTTACCCTCAGGGAGTTCGATCTCGGCGTCGGAGATGCCCTTCTGGGATGTTCTTCCCCGGTACAGCATCTCGGAGTTGTCGTCTCTCGATAGGTACACTTCCACTTCCTTGTTAGCCAAGGGCTCACCGTCTATCCTCATAACGGATATAGGAAAGCTGACCTTCTGCCCTCCGTCGTAATCAGACGGGAGTAGAGCAGACACCCTCGATCTGTTCAATGAGTATATCTCACCGGCGTTGTACGCTAAGATACCCGTGCTTAAAAGTAATGAAAACACTATCAAAGCGAACCACCGTTTGTCTATCCTTTTCAACGATCCTACCTCGCCTTTCGATTTCATATATATCGATTTGTCGATTTAGGTATATAATAGATACTTCTACATGTAGTCTACATTTAGGATGTAGTGTACATGTAGGATTTTTAAATAATAACGTGCTTCTTTTCAAGTCTGCTCATTTCAAGGAATTTTTCGTATGTATCTGGTAAATTATCATCGATCACCTTGACACTGTCTTTAGCTTCAGATAACTTGGTCAAGATCCTTTCGTTCATAGAACAGCACCACCCACTCCTGCCTTTCCATACAATATATATTTGTATCTTGGCTTGAAATCTTCGTACTCTTTGATCGTTTTATGAG
>CAZHUM010000053.1:0-13414 GCA_964535805.1 uncultured Thermoplasmata archaeon | reverse complement strand
CCGGATGCTGAGATCTGTTATGCATGTGGTACCGAACTCGGCGGCGAAGGAGAGGAAGGAGAAGAAGGAGCTATCTCTTGTCCGAACTGCGGTACTGAACTAAGCCCGGATGCTGAGATCTGTTATGCATGTGGTACCGAACTCGGCGGCGATGAAGAAGGGGCTGATGGCATCAGTTGTCCTGTTTGCGGAACTGAACTGAGCGCGGACGCCGAGATGTGCTACGCCTGTGGAGCGGACATCGACCAGGAAGAGCAGTCTACCGGTAAAAAGAAGGTAGTGTAGGATCGATTCTTCAGAAAAACTTTTTACCAACTCCTTTATTTCTTTTTTTATATTTGGGTTAAACTGCGGAGACTGACATGCTTTCGATAATCAACTATTTGCTTTGGGGAATATCGTCCAATGTATCTGCAGGTACCGAAAGGTACGATAAGATCGTGGAGAGAGCGGATGCTCTGCACGATGCAGGAGATATCAAAGAAGCAATAAAGTTGTACGACAAGGCTCTAAAAATCAAAAAGGACGAAGTAACAGCAAACAACATGGGAGTAGCCTTGGATGCTATCGGAAACCACCGAGAGGCCATCGGATACTATGAAATGGCCGTATCCATAGACAAGGACTACTACACGGCTTGGTCTAACATGGCAAATTCTTATGTTTACTTGGGCGAATTAGAGAAAGCCTTGGAAGTCTACGACAAGGTGATATCCATGAACCCATCCTTCTCTCAGCCCTACTTCGATAAAGCCCATGTCTATGTTTCCATGGGTAAAGATAAGAAAGCAAAAAAGGTCGTCGAGGAAGCACTCCAAAACAGTGAAGAGGAAGAAGATATCCTCCTTATGCGGAAAGGTGAGATATTCGAAGAGATGGGTGAATATGAAAATGCCTTGGATATATACGAAGACGCTTTGGATATAGATCCGAATAATATAGAGATCCTCAAGAGAGAAGGAGACACCTTTCTCAACCTGGGATATCTAGATGATGCTTTATCGATTTATGAAGACATCCTACGTATCAACCGGGATGACAAAGAGGTGTGGAACAATAAAGGATATATCCTTTTCTCCAGGGGGATGCACCATGAAGCCAAGCCTTGTTATGAGACCGCGCTATCCTTGGACCCCGATTACGGACCGGCTCATTACAACCTAGGTTACCTTTATCATACACTCGGAGATTATAAAAAGGCGATCGGTTGTTACAAAGAAGCGTCAAAACACGATGAAATTAACGAGGTCCTGTGGAACAATCTGGGAAACGCACTGTACAACATGGGTAGGTACGACGAGTCTATCCCATTCTTCGTAAAATCCATCGAAGTCAACCCGGATTATGAGATCGCATGGAACAATATCGGGAACGCCCTGGATAAGATGGGCGAACATGATCAATCTCTAGAGTACCACGAGAAGGCATTGGACATAAAGCCGGACTTCGACTACGCTCAGTATGCCCTAGGTTACGCCATTGCTAAGAACGGAAGATTGGAGGAGGGCTTGGAAAAGGTTTCACTTTCTTTGGACTTAAATCCTGATTATGAGAGTGCATGGTTCGCTAAAGCGGATATACTGAGGATGATGGGAAGGACGGAGGAAGCCTTGGAGACGCTAGAAGAGGCTTTAGAAATAGATTCAGATTACGGCAGTGCTTGGCAGATGAGAGGGGATATAATGGAAGAACTAGGGAAATATGAAGAAGCTATCATGAACTACGAGAGGGCTTTGAAGTCCTACCAGAATAAGTACGATCTGTTTAGTGATTCTTCCGCACTCTACAATAAGGCTGACCTATTGGAGGACCTAGGTCGTTTCGAGGAGGCACTTGAGGGTTATGATAAGATACTGAAAAACGAGAAGGGACACGCTAAAGCATGGCATAAGAAAGTTGAGATGTTGATCGAGATGGAAAGGACAAAAGAAGCTGTCGTAACCGCTAATAAAGGACTGCACGAGGTTAACGATCCACGGCTGTACTTAGCCCGAGGGTACGCTTACCGAAGACTTGGGAACTATGCCAAAGCTGTGAGTTCGTTCCAAAAAGCTATAAAAAATGTGGGGGCAGGGGCAAGGATCGCTCTCGCAAGAACGTATGCTGACCACGGAGAGTACAAAAAAGCCGTAACTGTATTGGAAGATGAGACTCTAGAGGAGAAAGAACTAAGGGCGAACATCGAGCTGGAGAGGGGGAGATTGGAGAGAGCGAAGAAACTGTTCCTACAACTTACTGATGAGGAGGGGACAGACCACACTGTATTCTACGGACTAGGGAGCACTCTATTCAGGATGAAAGATTACAAGGGTGCACTTAAGGCCCTCGATACCTGTATAGGTATGAACGAAGACTTTGAACCCGCTTGGTACATCAAAGCTCTGATATTTTACAAGTTAGGTAACGATAAAAAGGCCAGGGAATATGCAAAGATAGCTGTCGACATAAGTGGGCATTTCCGGGAAGCTGAACTGCTGCTTAAAAAATTGAAGGGATAAATGTTTAACGTAAAGTGTATTACAGTTCATTAGGTGGAGAATATGGAAGTAGGTCTAGTCGGTAAACCGAACGTGGGAAAAAGCACGTTTTTCTCCGCAGCAACTAGAGCGGATGTGGACATGGCTTCTTACCCGTTTACTACGATCGAGGCGAATAAAGGTATCGGGTACGTGCGAGCGGAATGCCCACATAAAGAACTGGACGTGGAGTGCAATCCCAATCACACACCGTGTATAGAGGGCACCAGGATGGTCCCTGTAGAGATCATAGACGTTGCGGGACTTGTCCCCGATGCCCATTCTGGAAAGGGGCTGGGTAACCAGTTCCTAGACGACCTTAGACAGGCATCCACTCTGATACATATCGTAGATGCGAGCGGTTCGACCGATATAGAGGGGGAACCGGTCCCTATCGGTGAGCACGATCCAGGGGAGGACATAGAATTCTTAACCGACGAGATAGATTTCTGGTTGAAAGGGATCCTAGAAAATAACTGGGAAAAAGTATCCAGGAGATTAGAAGTCGCTGGGGGAAAAGTCGAGAGGGTCGTTTATGAACAGCTATCGGGCCTGGGAGTATCGGAGGCGAAGGTGAATATCGCCCTTCGAGAAGTTGACCTTCCAGAAAATCCGAAGGGATGGGACTCTGATGACCTACTCAAACTGGCTAAAAGCTTGAGAAAGAAGACGAAACCCATGTTGATAGCGGCGAATAAAGCGGACCTGACCGACGACGAGATGCTCGAAAAACTGAAGGGGACGGATTACATGGTCATCACTACATCAGCTGAATACGAACTTGCACTGAGGAAGGCATCCGAGAGCGGTATCGTTCACTACATACCCGGTGATGAAAACTTTGAGATCCTTAAAAATGATATATCAACAGCTCAAAAAGATGCACTGAAGAAGATATCTTCTTTCATGGAGAAGAACGGAGGTTTAGGTGTTCAACAGACCTTAGAGAAGGCCGTCTACGATCTGCTGGATATGATAGTAGTCTATCCCGTGGAGAACGAGCATAACTACACGGACAAGGAAGGCAGAGTCCTTCCTGACGCCCATCTTCTTCCCAGGGGAAGTACGGCTGAGGACCTGGCTTTCAAGGTGCACACGGACATCGGTGAGGGTTTCATACGTGCCGTAGATGCCAGAACCGACAGGGTGATAGGTCGAGAGCACGAGCTGAAAGACGGTGACATAATCAAGATAGTTTCAAAATGAATGGTAAACATCAGAGGCGGTCAATTTCGATGGAAAAAGAAAAAGTAAGGATTATCAACGGTTCATACCGCTCCGTTAATGATGGAGTGATGATAGAACTCTATGGAAAGAGCGAAGAGGGCGAGTCGATCACCCTCCTTTACAAAGGTTTCAGGCCATATCTCTACCTCGTAGAACCTCCATTGGATCTTCTAGACGAACTCAAGAAAGACGAAGAGATAAGGGGTTTTGAAGACGAACAACTCTGGGTCGAAGGAGAGAAGAAAAATTGTAAAAAAGTGATATGTACATATCCGTGGAAAGTACCAAAATACAGGAACAAAGCGAAAAAATACTGTAAAGTGTTAGCGGCGGATATACCCTTCATCCAGCGTTTCATCTACGATATGGACCTGGGTTCTTCCGTGACAGTAGTCGGCGATTACGTAGACATTGAAAGATACACCACTGACAAAGTGATGAATGTAGAGAAATTCGAGGAGTCTGAACCGGTGAAACCGCCTTTAAGATACCTCAGCTTCGACATAGAGAACAGCATTGAGAACCACACCATATACACCATCTGCGGTATCGTAGAAAATAAAGATGGGAGCGATTCCAAAAAAGATAGGAAAGAATTTACTCTATCCGGTGAAGAGCAAGATATTATCGATGATTTTTGTGATATAATTAATGATGAAGATCCCGATATAATCACTGGATACAATATTAACGGGTACGATATCCCGGTTATTATAAGAAGGATGGAAAAACTCCGTATGGGTGAATTGAATATAGGCAGGGACGATTCTGAGGTCAAGGACATAGGCAACCGAATCTGGGGTGTGAACGGTAGGGTCATCGCGGATGCCTGGTGGTGCGTGAGGACTGAGCTGAACCTAAAAAGAGAGACCCTCAATCACGTTTCAGAAGAGCTTTTGGGTGAACATAAAGAGGACGTTGACCCGCTTCAGATAGACGATGAATGGAAGGACGATCCAGAAAAGGTCATGGAGTACTGCCTTAAAGATGCCGACCTGGCTTTGAAGATATTGTATAAACTAGAGGCCATCGACAAGGCAATGGATATGGCGACCGTGTCCAAACTGCCATTGGACGAGGGTTTGAACGGAAGGACGTCGACCCTTGTTGATTCTATACTGATCAGAGAAGCGGATAAGAACAACGTCGGTGTACCCTTAACACACCATAGAAAAAAAACTGGGAAGATCAAAGGTGGCTACGTACATTCGATAGAACCAGGATTGTACCACTGGGTCAGCGTCTTGGATTTCAAAAGTATGTATCCGAGCATCATCATCGAGAACAACATATGTTTCACTACACTGTCCAAAGACGGAGATATCGAGAGTCCTAACGGTGTGAAGTACCTATCACCAGATGAAAAAGAAGGTCTTCTATCGGGTCTTCTGAGAAAACTGATGGATGAAAGGGACGAAGTCAAGCAGAAGATGAAGAAGAACAGGGGAGATAAGAAGGAATACTACCAAGGTCTCCAGTCCGCCATCAAGATATTGATGAATTCTTTCTACGGTGTATTCGCCTCGACGTTTTACAGGTTCACCGATCCCAGGATAGGAGAAAGTATCACGGCGTTCGCTAGAAAAAATATAAAAAAATTGATCGATGATCTAGAGACAGAAGGGTTCAAAGTGATATACTCCGATACTGACAGCGTCTTCTTCCAGAATACGGAGGATAATCTCGATGATGTGTTGGAACAGAGCAAAAAGATCGCTGACGAGTACACTGAAGGTGATATGGTCTTGGAGTTCGAAAAAGTACTCGACCCCTTCTTCAGCCACGGTATGAAGAAAAGGTACGTAGGTAAAGTTATTTGGCCCGAAGAAGGTATGCTGGTAAGGGGATACGAACTCAGGAGGAGCGATTCCTTCCAGGCGCAGAACGAAGCCTTGGAAGATATCTTTGAAAGGATCCTGAATGATGATATAGACGGGGCGGTTGAGGTGGCAAAAAGCTGGATAAAAAGGGCCCGTGAGGGTGAGATACCACCGGAGGAATTGATCATATCTCGCTCATGTAAAAAATTCTCTAGATACGTTAATCCGGATAGCATGCCGAATGTCCAGGCGGCTAGAAAGATGGAGAAAAAAGGGTACAGGTTCATACCCGGTATGAAGGTTTCGTGGGTCGTGATCGATGGCGAAGTGACACCTCAGCAGGTAGAACCGTGGCTACCGGATTCAGATCTTGAAGGAGAGCCTGATTGGGATTACTATGCTAGGAGGATAGCAAAGACGCTCTCGCGTGTTACGGACGTCTTCGGATGGAACCAAGACAGTTTGATGTATGGAAACAAACAGTCGAAGTTGTTCTCCTCGGATTTTAAAGACGGTGAAAAGAAAAAAAATAAACCAGAAAAAACCGATGAGGAAATGACCCTTGAAGATTTTATGTAGTCGCCTTTTTTTACCAAAAATATTAATTAATCACTAAAAATATCAGAGCTTCGATGGACAAACGTAAGTTGGTCGTAACGCTGATAGCTTTCCTGTTCTTACTCCAATCTATGGTTGTTTTCGATATTGTTAGTTCACAGGATGAAGAGGAGGATTATCTAAGGGTGCAGTTCGTGGATCCAAAGAAGGGGGATCTATGGAGCGGGGATAGTGTACAGAATATCTCCTGGATTATAGACAGCACTCTGGAGAATACTAGTGTTAATATATCTCTATCATATGTTTACAATGGGACGGGGCCTTTCGATATCGTATCGGGGTTGAATGGCTCAGCCAAGAACCATACATGGATCGCCCCGGAATTGAACTGTACAGATGTTAGGCTGATAATACAAGCGGAAGGAGAGGGATTGAGGGCTTGGGATGATGTTTCTATCTCGATAGATTCGATCCTGCCTGAGATAGTCTCTTACTATCCAACGGGTAATGGAACCATGCCGCTGGACGATAGGATCACCATCTCCTTTAGTGAACCGATTGATAGGCATGGATTCGAAGAGAACTTTACATTGAATTCAGAAACTGGAATTATTAATGGGACATGGGATTGGAATAAAAAGGACGGGGGCATAGAGAGCCAGTTCACACCCAACATAACATTAGAGATAGAAGGAGAATATGAATATGTGATAGTTGGAAAGGTGATGGATAAAAGTGACCCAGGGAACGCTCTAGATGTTAATATGTCGGTGACCTTCACTGCCGTAACACCGACACCGACCGTTTCTATATCCAATCCAGAATCCGGACAGCAGCTCAGGATCGGGGATACGTACCAGATAAACTACACTTGTGCAGGAGATTTCTTAGTCGAAAATCCCGTGAACATCAGATATTCATTCGATCGTGGTGATTCGTGGCGGTACATCGCTAGGAATCTAGGGAGTAACGGGAGCTACAATTGGACGGTGCCGTTCAATACCCTGGTGAATTACCCTCTCTACGATGCGATCATCAACGTATCCTGTGAAAATCAGTATGGATATGTGGGATACAGTACCTTGGATAACATAGATATCTTTCAAAATGTGCCTCCCACGATACAGATATACTTTCCAAACAAAGGTAGAAACCTTTTTATCGGTGATGAATACACAATAAGGTGGTGGACCGAGGACGACAAAACTCTGCCCAACGAGACCATCATGATCACACTGTCCAGGGATGGTGGTAAAAGCTGGGAGATATTGAGGAAAAATGAGTTCAACGACGGCAGATGGGATTGGAAAGTTAAAGGCCCTATCTCGAACAACGCTATAATGAACGTGAGCGTGACCGACAGCGACGGAAAAAAGAGCACTGCTCTATCACCCTCGTTCAAAATCATCAGGGAGAGTCCCATATTGATCCAGATCAACAACACGGAAAGTAGCTTTTCCAGTGGAGATGAGATAAGGATAAGGTGGCGGTTGACAAGGCAGGTCGAAGACCTTACCGGCTTTTGGGTACTTTTCACGGATGACGGTAGACATTGGGAATTGATGGAAGAAGTTGAACGTACTGAAACGAGCTACAATCTGAGTGCCCCGTCGGCTTTGTCTTCGGATTGCCAGATAATGATCAGAGGGAAAGGACATCATGGGACGATATTCGAAGATACCTCCGATACATTCGAGATATTCCCGGGCGTCATCAATTCCGGCGTAGAAAAACAAAGTGGTTACTATCGTATATCCATAGTTTTCAACAGGGAAGTAGATAAGGATATAATGATGCGTGCGTTCAAATTGGAGAAGTGGGGTAAAGAGGTTGATATCGATAGAGACGATATCTACTGGATCAACGATACCAGCATGGTTTATATCAACTCCGACCTTAGCGATGGAAATTACAGAGTCTTGCTTAATTCATCAAAAATCAGGAATAGAGACTTCGACGAGAAAGTTATTTTGGAATTTAAAGAGGGGAGACCAGAACTAGAATTCTTCTTTTGGGCGTTGCTATTTGTGATCCCATTGGTATTGATCATATTCTACTACTACAGGGGCAAGAAGAAAAGACCTTCGAAGATATCAAAATATCTGATTGAGTTAGAACCTTGACTTCTCACCTTTCAGCGGTTATTACCCATGTATCGGAATCCTTTCTTATCGAAGATGTACTGCTACCATCGAATTCCGCTATATTCTCGAAGCCGTTCTTCTTTAAAATGTTTTTAATCTCATCATCGGAGAAAAGCTGAAGTTGTATGTCGTACTCACCAACGTTCAGCTCACCGTCAACTTCAACATGCAGTTCTTCTCTGATCTCGAGCATCTGGGTATCAGAATGGAATCCACTCTTGTTGATCTTCCAAACCCTCATGTTCTCCGGGGGTTCTCTGAGAGGTTCGAACTTTTTGGGTTCGTTTTTGAAGGCGTCCTCCGGCATTTTGAAAAGTTCCAGAGCTAATGCTCCACCTGGTTTCAGGTGAGCGTAACACCTTGCGAGCACTTTATTCATATCCTCTTCCTCTGTGAAATGGTGAAAATCACCGGTAGAGATGAAGATAAAATCGAACCTTTGCTTTATATTAAAGTATCGGGCGTCCTCCGTTTTGAATTCAACGTTATTAATACCCCTCTCCTTCTTCCGGTCCTTAGCTTCGTATATCATGGATTTTGTGAAGTCGGCCCCAACAACGTCGAATTCTTTCTCCGCTAGACCGACCGTTATTTCCCCAGTACCGCACATAAGATGTAGGACCGTATCACCGTATTTTGACGCCAAAGATGACCAGAATTCTATCTCTTCCGTCCTATCTCCGAAGAAAAGATCGATAGTGTCCGCTCGAATAGCATAGATCTCAGTTAAATCCGCTGGAATTCGCCGTTTCATAGATACGAAAAAATTTCCTCCTTATTTAATCTTTTGAATCCATTCCAATCAAAGGGTTTCGATACCGTTAGAGGTGAGTATTGTTTTAACACTAGCTCCCTCGGCTAGGGAGCGATGTTTTATGATTGACCATTCTCTTATGTGTGGGGCTACCGAATCTACTTTTATTATTGTCTTAGCGTTGTGGTAGAGTTGATGTCCCCCTAGGGATTTATTCTCTCCGTCAGACTGGCTCTGGTATACTTGTGACGTGATGACAACGGGCATGGTCTTCTTCCTAGCTATCTTCAGAAGCTTGATCATCTGTTTTCCGAGCCTAGAAGTTATGTTCTTGTTTTCGTCGCTGCTTAACAAGGCCCGATAGAAAATGGTCATCGAGTCCACGACCAAGAGACCTACGTCCATGCTCTCGGAGAAGACCATCTTCTCTGCTTTTTCCAAGACCTCGTCTTGTTCATCGAAGGAATGAACCCTGAAATGTATGAGGTTTTTTAACACTTCTTCCGCGTTATCACCTGAGATCTGTTTTAATCGCTCCATTGAGACACCCTCGGTGTCGACGTAGATCACCCTTCTGTCGCTGAGTGTTACATTCCTAGCAAGCTGGAGACAAAGGTTCGTCTTGCCGGACCCTCCTCCCCCGAAGATTTCTGTGATCGTTCCGTACTCTATCCCCCCTTGGAGTAAAGAATCTAGAGCACTGCATCCCGTGGACAATCTCATGTCCTTCGCAAGTGAGAAAGTCAATATTATGTTTTGTGGTGCTCTCCTCACCCAGGACGGATGAACCGACAATCAAACTTTTATATGATAATGGATTTACAGATTCCGATTGAGTGAGCGGATTCGCATGAATAAAATGCCAGGCATTTTCTCACAGCGAGTCAGCAGGAAGCGAAGCTTCCTCCAACACGCAATTTTCATTCGCATCTAAGAGCTTTGCTCGAATGAAAGAAGGACTTGGGTCCTACGCATAAGCTCACTCCAAATTGCGAGGGTTCCATCAGAAACGAAAAGTTTCTAATTCACTCTCGCTTTACTCATCCGCAAAAAACCCATTCCTAAAGCGATTCAAGGGAAAATATTTCCCTTTTTCGCTGCAAGAAAATGCCATGCATTTTCTCACAGCGAGGGTAGCCAAGCATGGCCAAAGGCGCAGGACTTAAGATCCTGTCACGTAGGTGTCCGAGGGTTCAAATCCCTTCCCTCGCATTCATTTCTTCTTTGAGCTTGCGAAAAGAAAAATGGATAGGAGGAACTTGTTCCTCCGTGTACGAGAGCTTTGCTCGAAGTATAAGAAGGATTACTTCTTCACGAGCACAGCGAGGGAAGTGAAAAAAGTAGGAGGAGTGAGCGTAGCGAGTTCCTGCGGATTTTCATATATCTGGAAAAGGGTGGAAGATATTGAAAAGAGGAGAAAGAACCAGTTCTTCCTACGACCTTTTTTATTTTCCACTCTTCTTTGTAAGCTTCCACCACTTCATCCTTAAATCGATCCTTGTAACTTGTGTTCCTTTGAACCCCTGCATCCTCCAACCACCTGCATATTGTCGGTTCTGTTACCCCGTATTTCTCTGTTAAGGGCACGGTACTCCCGACTTCTTTGTATTCCTCGACCACCTTCTCCTTGAACCCCTCGGAATACACCGTCCTTCGTTTTGATATTTCGTTCTCTCTCAGCCACCGATATAAGGTGTCCTGATATATGTCGTATTTTTCCATGATCTCTGATACCTTCACACCGTCTGCGTAGGCTTTAACAACCTCTTCCTTAAACCTGTCAGAGTATTTCATCTTACACTCCTCTCATCTTTAGATCGAGATATATGTTTTTTGATTTGGTGTTCTCATGAAGGATCTCTACAGAGGCACGGTTTCCCGGAATGAATTGGAAAGGTTTTCATATTCACCATCCCCCGACTTTCACTTAACTCGGTGGTATGTGGGATTTTTGGTCACTTACCCTGATCATTCTCCAACCCACGTATCCACCATCTTGCTCATGATTTCTTTATTGTACACGTGCACATTTGCACATATATTCATAAAGTAATATATAAATAATATTGTTCCCATCACTGTAATCCTCACAGGAGGAAGATATAGATGAAATTGAAAAAAATAGGACCGTCACTGTTAGTGATTGGTCTATTGGTTTTTAGTGGGTTGGCAATTATGCCAGCTACAGTGGTACAAGCGGAACAAAGACAGCCGGATTTAGTTGTTAGAAAAATAGCTTGGTTATTTCCAGTGAAAGAAGGAGAAGAGTTACCAATAACTGTTTTTATAGAGAATGTGGGAGAATCACCAGTGGAGGACGGTTTTTGGATGAAAGTAAACTATGCAGAACTTGCAGGTTTCTGGCAAAAACCTGAAGAAACACTTGATATATGGGTAGAACCTCCAATTAAAGCGGGTGAAGTAAAAGCTGTAGGTTTCTCTACGATAGCACTTGGTATGTATCAAGGTAACTTTGATGTCACCCTAGACACTACAAATAATATTGTTGAATCCAATGAGTACAACAATATTGGAAATGACTGTATTATTTCTGTTAATGTTGCTCCTGGAACATCAACCACCGGTACAGTATACTTACGGAACGAAAATTCAGCAACTTCTGAAACATTTACAATAGATGTGGATGGATCAACCATACCTGAAGGATGGGAAATATCTGGGGGGATCCCTCCAACACAGGTAACTGTATCTCCTGGAGGAAATTTTGCTTTATCTGAAACCCTTATAATTCCTGAAGATACGATTTTAAACAAAGCTATTAAATTAAATGCTACAAGACAAAGCGATGGTGCTTCCCAATCTATATTTTTACTAGTCCAAACAACACCCGAAATTGGTTTTTCTTTTAATCCATATATTAACGATTTCTCTGTCTGGGGTGTTGATTCAATTGATTCTGATGTTTCTATTAGCTCTGAGATTATTTCTCAATTCGGACCGATAAGTGAAACAAGGTATACAATTACTAACACTCAAGGTCAGTATATTAGTACTATCGTTAAAATGATAAGTACTAGACATCTTAATATGTTCGAAATTTCTAATATAGATTATAACGGCGTTATTACAATAAATCCAGACAACAATTTATTTCTTACGTCGTTCAAAACAGATCATAATAATGAGATTAAACATTTCTATCAAAAAACTCATAGTTCTCTGATTAAAGTAGATGCTTTCTACAATACAATTTATGATCAAACAAAAATAAGATATCAGATAGATGATGAAAGATCAACTGCAACTTATGATGGATTTGAAGCACTCGGTGCTAGGGTTGTTAATGGAGAAGTATTTGCAATTCGATTAGACACTCGTGATAATGCAGAACCTATGTGCCCTAATTATCCTGGATGTTGGCCAAATAATTGTTATTATTAATTATGATGTTACAACATTCAAATCTATTTGAAATGTTTGAGATTGATTTAAATTGATTTCTAGTCCTCGCGTGAATTCTCTTCAGTGGGGATTTAATTAGTGTACCTGATGTACCTAAATTATTTCAGGATTCTTCAACAAGCACATATCACCATAAAATTTATATTGTTGTAGTTCAATATTTAATAGCATTATTGGAGTAGGAATAATGAATGATATAAAATTAGAATGGTTTGGGCATTCATCGTTCAAGATGCAAATCTCAGGAAAAACATTGTTTTTCGATCCGATCAGAAAAAACAAACTGTTAGAAACTACATTGAATCCATCAAGTGAAAAAGATGTTACCTCGATAATTGTTTCTCACGAACACTGGGATCACTATGATCCTGACACTATTATATCACTTTCTTCATCTGAAACGAAAATATACTGTCCAGTGACAGTGGCTACTCCCCTTTCATGCAGATTAACTTTTGAGGCAGAAAACATGCGGTCACTACAAAAATTAACTCAACCGATTTCACCGTTACAAACAAACGATGAGATACATATCGATGGCATTTCTATAAAATGTTTAAAGGCTACTGAAGGCTTATCATTTCTAATAAATTATGAGAAGAAAAATGTTCTATTTATGGGTGATTCAGTTGCAACAAAAGAGATGATCGGTGAAAGACCAGACCTAATTTTATTTCCCATCTGGGCGGTTAAAGGTAAAGAAGCAGATATAGAGTCTTTCTTACAACTATCAAGTGATAGTATTTACATTCCGATGCATTTCCATAAAAACCCGGATTCTCTACCTAATTTCTATATCGAGTCTATTGAACTTCAAGAATTGCTTCCTCGAAATATTAATTTGAACATATTAGAAAAAAATGTTACATTTGAGTTTTAAAGAGTTCTTTAGGGTGAATTTAAGTCATTGAAAATGGGAAGCGTGTTAAGAAGATGAAGATTAATAGAAGACCTTCGAAAAAGGGATATATT
>CAZHUM010000052.1:9031-13517 GCA_964535805.1 uncultured Thermoplasmata archaeon | reverse complement strand
AGTTCCATATTAACACGTGATATTCGAAAGATAGAAAAGATAAAAAGGTTTTGGAGGCGTCTGACGTTTTATGCGGTCGAAAAGAATTTAAGACGGCGGTATTTTCCCCTGGTCGCTGTCCAGTTATTTTATACAGCATGTTCCGATTTTTGAAAAGTATTAAATACCCTTAATCTATGAGAGTATTGCACTACTGACCGAGATTGAGAATACTGCCCAAATGGTTTGATAAAAAATGGAAAAGTATTTATATCTCTATTTGCCAGTATTCAATACAAAACGATAAAGATGTCGCAAAAAAGACTTTTAAAGGAATCTCTAAAAGCCTGCGAGAAGGTCGCTAAAAAGATAAAGGTCATGGAAGAGAGTCCGACCCCCCTCCAGATAAAGGTCATGATCGAGGAGGAGCTGGGATTCGGTTTATCTGAGGAGGAGATAACCGCCCTGGCGATAACCTTCAAATATATCGACAACCTTTTCGAGGACTATGAAGAGAAAACGAGCATACACCCTCAGATAATGTATGCGTGACCCAGGTAAAGAACTATGTTTTTAGTTACACAAGAGGATAGACTCCCTCTCATTTGGTGAGATGGGATTTCCCTTTTACTATATCAATGACCACACACTTATCTTAAAGGTAATTCATTCTTTTCTAAAATCTCTACCAGATCATCCTCACTGAGTATCATAGTCCCCTCTTCCTTCGCCTTATCCAGCTTAGAACCGGGATTCTCACCGACGACGATGTAATCGGTAGCTCCGCTGACGCTTCCTGTTACACGACCACCGTACTTTTGTATCTCCCTCGTGGCTTCATCTCTCGTGTAATTATTCAAGGAACCTGTCAGTACGAACTTCTTCCCATCCAAGAACTGCTCCACCTCTTCCCTTTCCACTTCCATCTTGACATCGTGTTTTTTCAATTCTTCTATCATCTGTCTGTTCCCTTCATCTTCAAAGAAGGAAACTATGCTCTCGGCTATCTTAGGACCCACCTCTTCGATCTCTTCAAGCTCTTCTTGGTCGGCTTCCATTATCTCATCGATTGAGTCGTACTTATCCATCAGCACGTGGGCTACATGGCTCCCTACGAACTTGATCCCCAGCCCGTAGAGAACTCTTGCCAGCCCCATATCTTTGCTCTCTTTGATCTCTTCCAATAGGTTCCTGGTCGATCTGTCTCCCATCCTCTCCACGCTGGTGAGCTGTATCTTACCGAGCTTGTAGAGATCCGCCACGCTTTTGACCACGTTTTTCTCCACCAATTTATCTAACAATTTAGGTCCCATGCCTTCTATGTCCATAGCTCCCTTGCTTCCCCACAGCTCTAACCGTTGTTTTATCTGGGCTGGACACTGTGCGTTTACACAGCGACGTGCGACCTCGTCACCGATCCTCTTGGCATCGCTCCCGCACACTGGACAGGTGGTCGGGAAACGATAGTCCTCCTCGTAGCCGTCCCTTTTGTCCTTGATAACTTTCACAACTTGAGGGATTATCTCACCTGCTTTCTCCACCAGGACCGTGTCCCCGACTCGAACGTCCTTCCTCTCGATCTCGTCCTCGTTGTGCAGGGATGCACGGGATACTGTGGTCCCCGATAACTGTATCGGCTCGAGTATCGCGATGGGAGTGAGCTTGCCAGTCCTTCCAACGTGTATCTCTATATCTTTCAACTTCGTTGTTTTTCTCATAGCGGGGTACTTGTACGCGATTGCCCACCGCGGGTTCTTCGACGTAGCCCCTAGTTTCCCTTGATCCGCTAGATCGTTCACTTTCACCACCATCCCGTCGATCTCGTAGTTCAATTCTTCCTTTTTTTCCTGCCACCCATCGATGTACTCCAGCACGGCTTCGATGCCGTCGAATTTCTCGATGTTCTCATTGACTTTCAGTCCTGCTTTTTTCATCTCCTCTAGGCATCTCCAGTGAGTCTCGAAGTCTCCCTCTTCGAAGTAACTCAGAGTGTACATGAATATATCAAGAGGACGGGAAGCTGCAACTTTTGGGTCTTTGTTTCGAACGGTGCCGGCTGCGGCGTTCCTGGGATTCGCGAAGGGTTCTTCTTTCTTCTCTTCCCTCTCTTCGTTCATCTCGTCGAACTCGTCTCTAGGCATGTACACTTCGCCCCGCACTTCGACGTTCTCCAGGACGGTTTCTTTGGTCAACCTGAGCGGTATAGTGTAGATCGTCTTGAGGTTGGGTGTGATGTCCTCTCCTCTCTCGCCGTCTCCACGGGTGGCACCTCTGCTCAGCTTTTTATCCTCGTAGTAAAGAGCAACACCTAATCCGTCGATCTTGGGCTCCACCACATACGTTATCTCGCCCTTCCCCAGCCCTTCTCTGACTCTTCGATCGAAATCTTTAAGCTCGTCGTGATTGTAAGTGTTGTCCAGAGAGAGCATCTTGGTCATGTGCTCCACGGTTTCGAACTCGTCGATCTCTTCGGCACCCACCCTTTGAGTGGGGGATTCGGGCGTTATGATATCTGGATAGGCTTCTTCCAGTGCCTCCAATTCCTTGACGAGTATGTCGTACTCGTAATCGCTGATCTCCGGGTTGTTATCGATGTAGTATTTCCTGTTGTGGTACCTGATCTCTTCCCTGAGTTCCTCGGCTCTTTCTTCAGCGTCCCCCTTATCATCCGGTATATCGAAGTCTTGGTCACCCATGTCATCTACCCCCGAGAAATTCCATCAGCTCGGTTAGGTTTCTCGTATTCAATACGTTTTTCGGTTCCAGCCACGCCCTTCTCGCCACCCCGACCCCGTATTTCATGTAATCCAGATGTTTAAGACCGTGGGCGTCTGTTCCTATAGATATCATCACGCCCTCCTCCATGGCCCTCCTCGCATTGGATGAATCCAAGTCGAGTCTAATGGGATGGGCGTTGATCTCCAGGAGAACGTTGTTGTCCCTTGCGGATCCTATCAATTCCATCATATCCACATTATATGGCTCCCTCTCTCCGATCTTTCTGCCCGTGGGGTGGGCGAAGATGTCTATGAACCCTGTGCTGAAGGCGTCCGTGATCCTCTTCATCTGCTCTTTTTCGCCCATCTTGAAGTTGGAATGTACTGCACCGAGGACGATGTCCAATCCCTCGAGAGTTTCATTGTCCATATCCAGGGTTCCGTCCTTTTTGATGTCAACTTCGATTCCGTTTAGGAGCTTGATATCGTAATCCTCCTGGACGTTTTCTATCTCTTCTAACCTCTCTGCCAAGTCCTCCTTGGTCAAACCGTTGGCTACGCTGAGACCCTGAGAGTGATCCGTCAGGGCGATGTACTCGTAGCCCTTTGACTGGGCTTCTTCTGCAACCTCGTCGATGGTATTACGACCGTCGCTCCAGTTTGAGTGGGACTGAAGGTCTCCTTTGATATCGTCGAGTGTGACCAAGTCGGGCAGTTTACCCTCTTGAGCGGCTTTTATCTCTCCCCTATCTTCTCTCAGTTCAGGGGGTGTCCAATCCATACCGAGTTTTTTGTATATCTCCTCTTCAGTCTCACTAACGACCAAGTCTTCAGTTTCCTTTTGAAAAAGACCGTATTCATTTAGTTTATAACCATTATCGATAGCGACCTGCCTTAACTTCACGTTGTGCTCTTTGGACCCGGTGAAGTACATCAAGGCGGAACCCCAACTTTCAGCATCGACAACACGGACGTCGGCCTGGATACCGTTCTTCATCCGTATGCTCGTCTTGGTGTCCCCTTTAACAAGCACGTCCTCAATATCTTCATATTGTACAAAGGAATCCATTATCTCATCGGAATTACCGGTCGCCAGTATGTCGATATCCCCGATGGTTTCCTTTTTCCTTCTTAGACTCCCTGCGGTCTCGATTTTATCTACATGTGGTTTCATGAACTCTATCAGTTCTTCTGAAAGTGGTATGATCTGGTGCATGAGGTGCCTGCCGGACACCTTCTCCAGCATCTCGATACCCTCCAATATCTTGTTCTCGGTTTTCTCACCGAACCCTTTGATATCCCTGATCTCACCGTTCTCTGCTTTCTCCTTCAGGGACTCCAGGTCCACTACCCCGAGTTCGTCGTAGAGTTTCTTTGCACTCTTTGGACCGACGTCGGGCACCCTCATCACGTCGACTAGACCGGCTGGAACTTCCTCCCTGAGATCCTCCAAGTAACCGAGTGAACCAGTTTCGATTATCTCCTCGATCTTGCCCTCCATGGCCTTACCCACACCGTCGATGTCCTTCAGGTCGCCTTCTTCGTAGAGTTCTCTGATATTCTCCTTCATGGATTCTATGTTCCTCGCTCCCCTTCTGTATGCCCTTGGTTTGAACGAAACGCCCTGAAGCTCCAGTAAATCGGCGATCTCGTAGAATATATCAGCGATCTTTTTGTTGAGCATGTATGATAGAACCGGGAGAGCTTATTTTAAAATTGTCATCTCTGTTGAAATATTATTCCTTGATCATCCCGGTGCCGTCACATCTTGAGCACTTACCGCTTCCGTT
>CAZHUM010000052.1:0-8931 GCA_964535805.1 uncultured Thermoplasmata archaeon | reverse complement strand
ATTATTCCTTGATCATCCCGGTGCCGTCACATCTTGAGCACTTACCGCTTCCGTTGCAGTCTCCACAGTTTTCCGTACCCCCACAAACCTGACAGTTACCCGTTCCGTCGCATATTTGACACGTTCCAAATTCGTCACAATCAGGGCATTCCCCGGTACCGCCGCAGGTCTTACAGGTCTTGAACCAACCGGATTTACCGGTCCCATCGCAGTCGGGACATTTTTTAGTGCCTCCGCAGGTCGAACATGAACCGCTGCCACCGCATGCCGGGCAATCACCGGTTCCACCGCATCTAACACAATCACCACTTCCTCCGCATGTCGAACAGTCTCCAGTACCGTCACATTCAGGGCACTCTTTGATCACGGGTATCCTATCTTCGTAATCACCTAGATCCTTGTCGACGGCACCCTTTTTCAGATATCTCTGAGATATTTTCAAGCATTCGATGGCTTTCTGTTTTTGACCTAGGTTCCAGTACCTATCGGCTTTGCCCACCCACGCTTCCTTACAGGTCTTATCCAGCTTTATTATCTTGTCGAACTCGCCGGGAAGCCATTGATTCAGCGCTTCATCTAGAAGCGATCGTACTTTTTTGTTTCTCCTTTCCCTGGAACCACTGACTTCTTCTAAACGATCATAAAATTTCTTCGCCTTCTTTACCTCCCCTAGATCGACCAGAGTGTCAGCGTACTTCCCTAAAAGTTCCGGTCTTTCTTCTTCCATCAGCGCCTTTTTCAAGGCTTTAAGCGCCCTCTCGTTCATACTCCTCTTCTTCAATGCTCTGTATCTGTATTCATGCACCTTGCTCTTCTTCTTACAATAATCTAGAGCTTCGTCGTAATAGCCCAAGGCACCTTTGTAATCACGCTGCTTGAAGAGAGCGTGTCCTCGGGCGATCAGACCTTCACAGTTCTTTTTGAGCTTGAGAGCTTTCTTCGCCCACACCTCGGCTTCGTACGGGTCTCCATCGACTAACGCCGTGATCGAGAACTCGACGTAGTACTTGGGGTCGTCCAACTTAAGACTGTATGGACTGTCCCGCCTCTTTACTTCTTCCATCACCTCCCTCATCTCATCCGTGATGCTGCTGTTGTCCTGTTCTAGTCTCAGCTTCATATCGAAATCCGCGAAAATTTCGGCAACCTTTTTTTGGAGATCACTAGTCATGTTCTCGGATGTCTATCGGGGGCTGCAAAATAAAAATTGTGATTGAGTTCCTTCCGAAAATTATTTGTAAAATAATGCCGTAATAATATTAGTTCAACTTGAATCCGGTGAGAAAACTATGAGATATCATAAGACTTTGGTATTAGGTATATCCTTATTACTGATAGTAAGTAGCGTTGGTCTTGTTATGGTCTCTGGAGGCAATAAAAAGGTCGATGACGAAGTAAGAAATCAAATACCCGATCCAAAACCAGGTTACACTTCACATGCGCCGATCCGAATCGATAACAACGCAGAGTTGGCTGTGGAGGCGAGTTCGGGAACCGGGACCGAGGGAGACCCATATGTCATCGAGGGATGGGAGATCGATGGAACTGGCTATGGTTACTGTTTGTATGTTGGGAATACGACAGATTATTTTACGGTGAAAGATAATTATTTACATAACTCTAGCGGTAAGATGATGTTGGATTATTTCCGAGATACTGGAATATATCTTTTCAACGTAAAAAATGGTACACTTGAAAACAACTCTGCCACAAACAATGAGATAGGCATCTATCTAAAATATGCTAGTAATATTACGGTATCCAATAACACAGCATCCAACAACAGTAATAATGGTTTAGAAATCGAACGATCTGATAGAAATACTATCAAGGTGGATGGGATTAACGATTTTCAAGATGTCGACCGAGTAGCAAATGATATCTCAGAATCTGGAAAAGCCTACTGGGATCTGACTGACCTTTATGCTACACGAGATAACGACAATTGGTACTTTGGTTTCACAACAAATACTCCAACTAGTGGACGACCAGCAAATCTTTCGACAGCACTTTTCATCGATTCAGATGTTGGAAATACTGGTGGGCTTTATTCACCTAGAAATAAATTGGCGAATTTAAATACATCGCATAAAGAAACAGTAGGCGGGGTGGCTTATAACCCCAATGGATCGATGATAGCTTCTTGTAGTCGGGACAATACGGTCAAGGTGTGGAATACTACTACAGGACTATCTTCACATAGCTTCTCAGATAATTCACTCTATAATCCCACATCACTTGAATGGACAGATGATGGACGTTATCTTTTATCAGTTGATTATGGAGATATCTTTGTATGGGATGTGAAAGAAGGTGTACTAGTTGAAAAGATAAGTTATTATACAACACAAGTTATTCCAATCGATGATCCATATATTTCTCTAATAGACTCCCATAAAAATACCACTGGAGCTCATGAGGAATGGTTGGCTGTCGCAGGAGGTAAGATGTTCCATATATACAATGTTTCAGATAGTAACCCCTCCAACTGGACTCTATTCGGTAGTGTGAATATTGGGTATATAATACATTCGATAAGAGTCAGTCCCGATGGTAACCGTTTTGCTACAGGTCTAGATAATCGCAATGTTAATATTTACAACTGGACAGCGATTAATAAGTCTGATCCAGAGAATATAACCAGTTACGCCACCTATGAGACAAAATTCGAAGGTCACTCTGGCGATGTATATTCAATATCCTGGAACCGGAATGGTGATAAAATCGTTTCGGGTTCAAAAGATTCGACGGTTAGGATATGGGATCTTCCAGTCACTGAAAAATCAAATATTGCAAATGCAACCTCGCTAATTACAACTGGAGATTTTATCGACGAATCAGATGATAATATCTCAGATATGCAGAACAATCATCCCATCAATAAAAGCCCGACTTTTTCTGAGGACGGAGATGGATGGTACACGTTGGAGAGTAATGAAAATCTCTCATTATCCGCTTTTGATATAGGTGATAATGGAGGGGCGATCACGGAATTATATATAGATATCAGATATGACGTAAACGACACAGATGGGAATATGAACGATTGGGATCTACGTTATATGCAATTTCAAAGACCGAGTGGTGGTTGGAGTGTATTAGGATGTAACCCTTCTCCAGGTGATAATAATGTAACTTATTCAGAAGAATTGTCTACCTATTTCAACTATGTAAGACAGATACCGGACATAGTGGTTAGGTATGACTTTGATTACACTGGACCTACTCCGGGACCCTCTGTCAGCTTCGATTATATCAAGATCAATTATACGTACGTTGAGGGGGGTACATATGCGAATCACTCCACCCCAATTACCCAAGTGGGATGGTCTCCAGACGGTGATACGATAATATCTACGGAAGAAGGGAGTACATCATTGACGGGAGTTACACCCGAGATACATTGTTGGAATTCAGCCGATACCAGAATGATAGCAAACAAATCACTCCGCCAACCCATATACTCTATTGATTTAGAAAATAATACACATTCAATCGTAACTGGCTCTAGAGATCTTTCAGTCAGAGAAATGTCTATTATCAATAACGATTTTAAAGAAATAGAGGTCTATCGCCAAAACAAGGTAAATCATGCTCTTTTTGTAAATTTCACTTCCTTTTATGAAAAAAGCATAGACGATTTTGTATTTACTGAGGAAGAATCAGTATTCTACACTTATCTAAATGATAGTTGGGATGGAGAACCTTTAATTGAAATCGGCGGACATTGCTCAGGAGGATACAATACAGAATTTATAGAATTTGCAATCCCTCGCAGTGAGATACCGGGAGATCCTAGTTCACTCCATGTACAGTTAGTATCCTTTGGAAGGGGATATAATAATGATACACTAGATAATAATTATGTTGCTGGGGAAGAAGGAACGGATACATCTATATCGCACGCACAAGATAGCGTACCGAGTGACCCAAATGTATTCGAAAGAGCATATACCTATGGTATGGAACCTTCTCCAATACCATATCTAGATTTTTCAAAAGTCAATATTACTTCATTGGGTAGATTCACTAGTTTTGAAATATTTAAAGACCTAAAAAAAGATGGCAAGTATGGTAATACAATAGAAAACAACACCTTTTCCAATAACAAGAATGGAATCTATATATCATCGTCGATTAAAAACCATTTAAAGAATAATAAGGCATATTCTAATAATTATGGGGCAGTTGTATATAAATCAGATGATAACACGTTTATTGATAATAATTTCTCAAGCAACAGTTATGGGATACATCTGAATTATTCGACCTGTAACTCCCTTTTAAACAATACGATTTACAACAACAGTGCAGACGGAATTTATACGTATCGTTCCAATACGAACAGCATTAATCATAATACAATAAATTCGAACCGCGAAGATGGGATCGAATTAAAAAATTCATTTACTAATACAATCTCAAGAAATAAAATTATGGCCAATTCTTATGGCGTATACTTTGAGTCATCGTCTAATAATACCTTTCATAATAATAACGTATCCAATTCTATAAATTATGGTTTAATCATTTATTCATCTAATAACAACACTTTCAAGAAGAACAATATATCTAATAATGAATACGGCTTGTTGTTCAGTTTTTATACCGACAATAATAGAGTTTATCATAATAGATTCATTAACAACACAAATCAAGGATACGATTACGAAAACAACCACTGGGATAATGGTTATCCCTCAGGAGGGAACTACTGGAATGATTACAACAGCCCTGACAATTACTCGGGTGTAAATCAGGATGAGCCTGGAGGGGATGGTATAGGTGATTCACCTTATGCAATCGATGGAGATACAATAGACAATTATCCGTTGATTTTTTCTCCGTGGTTGGACACATATGCAATCGATCTATATTCCTACTCGGAAAGCGATGGATGGCAGTTCGTATCCATTCCGATTGAAACATCCAATCAAAGCATTCAATATGTTCTCTCCTATATCGAGGGAAGTTACGATAAAGTGATGTACTACGATTCTGCCGATGGCGATTGGAAAACATACGTGGTAGGCCGAGCAGAGCATTATAATTCTTTTAGGAAGATCGTCCCTGAATTCGGATTTTGGATCCATATGTCATCTGATGCAACTCTGGTCGTAGATGGACAAAAACCTGTTTCTACGGATATCACATTACAACCTGGATGGAACATGGTAGGATATCCGTCGGAAATTAACCAAATCGCATCTTATATACTGCCATCTGAGGTCACTAAAATCGGGATATTCAATAAATACGCTCCATACAACATCGAGTATATCGATGATCTATCAACCGAGGTGTTGGTTACTGGAAGAGGGTACTGGATCTACAACGATGCGGATTATACTGTCGTGTGGACTGTGGATTACTAACTATATAATCAAAGAAAAATGGACCCTACCAAAAGTTCTAACGAACTTTTCGCTGCCCACAAAAAAGTGTTTTAATGGACCAATCAGATAATCTTGGATTTTCTACTTGCCTATGAAAACCAGGTTTTTCATAGACCCAGCGGGACGAATGAAATTCGCAGAATTTCATGAGTAGTGGGAACATGGTTCCCATGTACGAATCAATTTCGATAGAAATTGGTGAATAAGAGGAATCTCTGATTCCTCGTGTTTTCAAATCCCGATGGACCAGCAAGAATGCTGTCGCATTCTCGCAGCCCACAAAAAGTCTTCGACTTTTAGTGGACCCGTCAGAAAGCTAAAGCTTTCTAACTTACCACTAATTCGAAATTAGTGGACCCAGCGGGATTTGAACCCGCGGCCTCTGCCTTGCGAAGGCAGCGATCTTCCACTGATCTATGGGCCCAAAACGAGTGGAACGAGTTTTGGGGTCATAGCGAGTTGGAAAATGTAAATTTTCCGACGGGCTATGGGCCCTTTATCAACCATAGCTATTTGGAATCTGTGATTCCGACGGGCTATGGGTCCAGGAACCAACATGTTGATTTAGTCAACATCTATGGGCCCATCACACAAAAATCAGCCATTAAATAAGGATTTTGGAAAGAAAAATCAACTTTCCGAAAGAATTAAGAACACCTATCCTTTAAACGAAAACATGACATTTCGAGGATTTTTAGCCTTGGATATCGATGTGACGAGTGATATCGAAAGATTCATGGATGAGGTCGAGTCCACCAGAGCACCTCTGAAAATGGTGGACAAAGATAAAGTCCACATAACCATGAAATTCTTAGGGGATACGGAAGAAGACCAAGTCGGAGAGATCTCCGAGATCATCAGGGGGATACTGAAGAGTTATGAACCGTTTAAAATCCATCGTAAAGGGGTAGGTGCATTTCCACACCTTGACTACATGAAGGTGGTATGGATCGGCATGGAAAAGGAACAAAAACTTGAAGATATCGCCCACGAGATCGAAGAAACACTCGTTCCTCTTGGTTTCCCCAGGAGCGAAAGGAGTTTTTCACCTCATATCACCGTTGCACGGGTCAAGGGAGGCAAAAACAAGAATCGTTTGAAGGGGGTCCTTCAAGATCACGAGAACGATAGTTTTGGCTCTCAGCGGGTCACAAAATTGGAGCTTAAAAAGAGCGTTCTACAGAAAACAGGGCCTATCTATGAAACTATAGAGGAATTTTACTTATAACACCACCTTCTAAACGATAACAGATGAACGTTACCACGATTATAGGCTTATTGGGATTCGGTCCAGGTCTTGTCCTTTTATATTTCGTGCTGGGGAGGTACGAATGGTACTTCAAAGATAACAAGGCATTTTTCATGGTGATATTGGGACTTTTCGTCGGATTGATTGTAGGTGTGGTATCCAATACCGTCCCTATGAATCAGTTCTTCTGGACATTGATCATCGTATTTTCCATAGAGATCATCAAGTTCTTCATCCTACTGCAGAAACCGTTCCGATTGGAGCACGACGCCACCTTTTACGGGATGGCTCTGGGTATCGGCACCGCCGCTATGCTGGTTTTCGTCTACTCTTTCGGCGCTTTGGATACAATCTCCACTAAAACCGCTGTGTTCATCCTTCTTATCTCCTATAACTACACTTTGATAAACGCTTCCACCGGTGCACTCATCGGTTTCGGCAGCTATAAAGGTGATTTTTGGAGATATCTTTTCAGGTCCTTCGTTATGCACGGCATACACGGTTTCCTTATGACCTGGGTCTGGAACCCGAATTTCGCGTTGACCACCAAATTCGGAATCTTAGCTCTAGGTGCGATATATGTAACGTTGGTATTGATCTACATCATCAAAGATATCATCCCTAAGACGATACCAAAAGAGTTGAAAAGGGCTCGTAAAAGGGCACTGATGGACAGGGAGTAAAACATAAACTTATTATACCTACGTCAACATAAACCGAATGATGACTAGTCACTCTGGCGATGATTATTATTACCGTAGCAACGAAACAAAGCATGTTCCTAAGGATACAATTCCAAAAGAGGAACAAACCAAGATAAAGAGAGACACCCGAAGTTTAAAAACACAACAGCCACAACAAGACCAGAGTAGACCTAGAAAGATACCCTCTCCTGGAAAGAAAAAGAAGTCACATTGGAAAAAAGGTGTGGGTATACTTTTAGTCGCCTTAGTATTGATTTTGCTATTATTTTCTCCCTTAGCGGACTTGCTCCCCGACCTTTGGGGCGGTCCAGTGTATCCAGAGAAGGCTGAGTTCACGATTTCCAGAGAGATCACTCTGACCACAAATAGGGAAATAAACTATCAAATCGATATACCGGTTCCCATAGACATCCCAGGAAATAACATCCAGCGTATAAACAGTATAGATTGGTTCGGTTCACCGAATTCAATAACAAAATACGACCAAGAATGGATGACATGGAACGGCGAATTGAGTAGTTCGCGTACGATGACTGTCAACTATCATGTTACAACGGAAACGGTCAAATGGGATTATACATCAGATGATTCTGGTTTGATCGAGGACATACCACAGGCGCTCAAAGATACGTACAACAGGGATCAGTGGGTCGTCGATGAAGACGGTGACGGTACACCGGATGATAGGGATCGTGACGGAAGGGACGATGTCATGATAGAACCGAGCAACCCCACGATCATCAACCTCGCCCAGGATATAACGGGGGATAAAACAAATCTATACAGCAAAGCCAGAGCGATCTACGATTGGATAAATGATAATATAGAGTATGAGAGAGGGAGTTCTGGTTTACCCCAGCACGCACTATGGACGTTGAACGAGGGAAAAGGTGACTGCGATGAGCAATCTTTCTTATTCTGTTCTTTGGCAAGGGCGGTAGATATCCCCGCGTGGGTGGAATTGGGCGTCTTGTACGATAGGGTAATAGATGAATGGGGCGGTCACGGTTGGGTGAGGATGGAATTCATCAAATCAGACGGGACCTCGGGATGGGTCAATATAGACACCGTAAACCATCAATTCTTCGCTAGGGATGCCACACGGTTCACTGCATGGGTGGATGACGGTGGAGTGGGACATCTAGAGGATTATTACCTTTTCCTCAGTTACAATTACTCTGTTCAACCGCATCAACCATCCCCACAGGTGTCGATTTCAGATGAATATACTAACATCCAGATGGATACCGAAGGTGAGGAGTACCTTGGAGATGACGGGAGTAGTATGCCCGCATTGAGCACAGCGGTGTTGGTGAGTACGATATTCATCTCGACCGTATGGTTCCAGTATCGTAAAAAGAGAAAGTAGATTATTTTTTTTAAGACCTTGGGTTTTTTCGATCCTTAATAGAGATAATAAAGAAGAAGGGAACTGAAATGTAACAAAAGTCCCGACTCCCGGATTTGAACCGGGGATCTGCGGATAACGACGGAACCGGAATATCTCCGGGAAGCCCACTACAGTCCGCCGCTCGAGCCAGTCTAAGCTAAGTCGGGTGCATGTTTATTGGGAAGAGGGTTT
>CAZHUM010000051.1:0-14247 GCA_964535805.1 uncultured Thermoplasmata archaeon | reverse complement strand
CCGAGGATGAAGGGGAATTTCTAATTCCCCGAAAGCTATCCCGATAAAGGTTTTTTCCACTGGTCATTTTTGAAATAACAAATTGTTTTCCGTGTATGTGGATTTGTAGAATGTATACCTTTTATTTAATAAGTTTTGTGCTTACCGGTTTATTTAATTCAACCTCCGAATACTTTTTATTCCCCACCTTATTACGGGTAAATAACATGTTCAAGATCGCTGTTTTAGCCTCGGGAAGCGGTACCGACTTTCAGTCCATTATAGATGCCGTGGAAGTTGGAGATATCAATGGTGAGATCGTACTTCTGGTCAGCAACGAACCCGATGCCTACTGCCTGGAAAGGGCTAAGAAACATGGGATACCCTACAACGTAGTAGAACACCGAGGGAAGACCAGGGGAGAACACGAAAGGGAGATCGCTCGAGCCATAGATGAAGAAGATCCAGATTTGATCGTACTGGCGGGATACATGAGGATGTTCACAGATTACTTCGTTGATAAGTTCTATGGCAATATGATCAACATCCACCCTGCTCTTTTACCACTCTTCGGCGGTCCTGGATACTACGGCGAGCATGTCCACAGGGCGGTAATCGAATCCGGTATGAAAGTATCCGGCTGCTCAGTACATTTCGTGACAAACGAAGTGGACATGGGTCCGATAATCGCTCAGCGCTGTGTCAAGGTTAGATACGACGACGATATCGACAGCCTCTCGGCGAGGGTCTTGGAGGAAGAACACAAGCTCCTTCCAGACGTGGTCAAAGCATTCTCTGAAGATCGTGTTAGATTAAAAAGCGGTAAAGCTTGGATCGTACCGCCCGAAAAAGATAATAACTCTTAACCTATAACCCATTCAACAACCTAATTTACGGGGGAATTTAACAGATGCCAGCACTCGAAACCAAAAGAAAGGAAGAACTTGAAGGAATAGCTAGGAAAGTAAGGATTCACATAGTGAAAAGTACACACGAAGCGGGTTCAGGACACCCAGGAGGCTCTTTGTCTTCTGCGGACATCTTGACCGCTCTTTACTTTGAGATAATGGATCACCGTCCAGATGAACCCAAATGGGACGACAGAGATAGGTTCGTCCTAAGCAAAGGTCATGCCGCCCCAGCACTTTACGGAGCCCTGGCGGAAGCGGGCTACTTTCCCGACGATAAATTGATGACTTTGAGGAAATTGGAATCCGACTTACAGGGACATCCAGACATGAGAAAAACGGTGGGCGTGGACGCGTCCACAGGATCATTGGGGCAGGGTTTATCGATCGCATGTGGGATGGCTCTTGCAGCCAAGATAGATAGAGATGCGTTTTATGTGTATGCGATCTGTGGAGACGGCGAGATACAATCCGGTCAGATATGGGAAGCGGCCATGTTCGCCAGTCATCACAAACTCGATAATCTCATAGTTTTCTTGGACAGGAATCAGCTACAGATCGACGGTTCGACCGAGGACGTTATCTCTATTGAGCCACTCGTATCGAAGTGGAAATCATTCGGCTGGCACGTTCAGGAGATCGACGGGCACGACATGGAGGAGATAGTCGATGCTGTGAACGAGGCTAAAGAAAAAGATGGAAAACCGTCGATGATAATCGCTCACACGGTCAAGGGCAAAGGGATCACATTCATGGAAGGATCCCTGGCTTTCCACGGTAAGGCAGCCAACGACGAACAGCTCGAGATAGCACTCGAGGAGCTGGGAGGTGGATGCTGATGTGGGAGATGGCCAAGCAGAGAGACGCCTACGGCAAGGCACTGGTCGAGCTGGGAAGAAGAAGAGACGACATAATCGTGCTCGGTGCAGACCTTTGTGGATCGTGCAGATTGAAAGACTTCGGAACCGAGTTCCCAGAAAGATTCTTCAACTGCGGTATCGCGGAGCAGAACATGATGGGGATCGCCTCCGGCATGGCTGCCTCGGGTAAAACGGTCTTCGCTAGTACATTCGCCGTGTTCGCTACAGGAAGAGCTTACGACCAGGTAAGACAGAGCATCGCTTATCCAAGATTGGACGTCAAGATAGTTGCGACCCACGCTGGCATAACCGTGGGTGGTGACGGCGCCTCACATCAGATGCTCGAAGATATAGCACTCATGAGAGTTCTACCGAACCTGAATGTTGTGGCCCCCGCGGATTACAACGAAACCGGAAAGGCGATAAAAGTGATTTCAGAAATCGATGGGCCATTCTACGTTCGATTGGGAAGGTCAAACGTGCCGGTGATCACGGGTGAAGACGATGAATTCGAGTTGGGTAAGGCAACGGTTCTGGAAGAAGGGGACGATATAACCTTGATCGGAACCGGTATCATGGTATCTAGATGCTTGAAAGCCGCTAAGATACTGGAGAAAAAACAGGACATCAGTGCCAGGGTGATCAATATGAGCACGATCAAGCCGCTGGATGAAAAATGTATAATCAAAGCAGCGAAGGAGACAGGTGGTGTGGTCACAGCGGAAGAGCACGTGGTCAGTCAGGGCATGGGGAGCGGGATTTCCCAAGTCCTCTCAGAAACCCACCACGTACCCATGAAAAGGGTCGGGATCCCCAACGTTTTCGGAGAGTCTGGAGAGAGCGATGAACTCATGGATAAGTACGGTCTGACCGCCGAGCATATAGTCGAAAGTGCCAATGACGTTATCAAAAGAAAATGATGGTGATATAGTGAAGATATTTGTAGATACAGCAGATCTAGAAGAGATAAAGGAAGCGGAGTCCTGGGGGATACTGGATGGAGTAACAACCAATCCCTCTTTGATAAAGAAAGCCGTCGAGAAATCTGGAGGAGACATCGGTCTGGAAGATATGATTGTTGAGATTTTGAAGACGGTCGACGGACCTGTGAGTTTAGAAGTCGGCGGTGTCGCCCGTGACGAGATGGTTGAAGAAGCCCGGCGGTTGTTCGATAAGTTCAACGGTGTCAACGGAAACGTGGTCATAAAGATACCGATCAACACCAGGATGCAGAAAGGAGATTCGGATTTCGAAGGTGTAAAAGCCATCAAAACGTTGAGCGAGAGTGGGATCCCTGTAAATTGTACCCTGGTGATGTCATCGAATCAAGCCCTCATGGCAGCGAAAGCCGGAGCGGCCTATGTGAGCCCTTTCTTGGGTAGGATCGACGATTACGTCCGTGGTAGGATGGGCCTTAAAAGGGGAGAGGACTACCCCAAGGGAACCTATTATCCCGACCAGCTCGCTAGCAGGGCGAGAGATTACAGACTCAACGAGCTTTTCGGAGACGTAGATCTCGAAGACGCGGTCTACAAGGATCAAAAAGTGATGAAGGTCTACGACTGGGCCAACGACGACGGTATATATTCCGGATTGGACCTGACATGGTCGATCGCGAAGATCTACGACAATTACGACTTCGATACGGAGATAATCGCCGCCAGCCTGAGGACCGCACGTCAGGTACGTGAATGCGCTGAGATCGGTGTGGATATCGCCACGATACCTTTCTCCGTGATAGAGGATATGATGGTCCACTTTAAAACCGAAGAGGGCATGAAAGGCTTCGTCAAGGACGTTATACCAGAGTACCAGGAGATCTTGAAGGGTGATCGATAAACCAACAATCCTTATATAGAATCCAATACATCTATATGATGTCATATGAACAAGATCAAAAGATGTTCAAGTTGTGGTAGATATACACTATCTGACCAATGCCCAGAATGTGGGGGAAAAACTATAAACCCCAAACCCCCGAAGTACTCACCGGAAGACAGATACGGAAGCTACCGTAGAGAACAAAAAAAGAAGCACTCGGATAGGAAATGATAGATATGGACGATATAGTCATAGATTTTGAAAAGAAGCCAAAACTGAAGAACGCCATCTTTGTAGAGGGACTTCCTGGAGTTGGTAACGTAGGAAAACTAGCGGCAGAGCACTTGATAGACGAGATAGGAGCAGAGCAGTTCGCCGAGATCTTATCGATCTACTTTCCACCACAGGTTTTAGTGGGTGATGACGGGATCGCTACGTTGGTCAACAATAAACTATATTTTAAAAAGAAGGTGGGTGAAGAAGGGCGCGACATCGTTATACTCACTGGAGACTACCAGGGAATGACCCCTCAGGGTCAATACCAGCTCTCGGACAGAATACTATCACTCATGGACGACCTGAACGTGTCGATCATATTTTCATTGGGTGGGTACGGTATAGGGAAGATGATAGACGAACCCAGAGTACTGGGGGCTGCAACGAGCGGTGACCTCGTCAGCGATATGGAGGAAAGGGGTGTGGTTTTCGATGAGGAACATCCATCCTCGGGTATCGTAGGAGCTAGCGGCCTTCTGCTCGGCCTGGGTAAAAAGGTCTACGGCATGGACGGAGTCTGCCTGATGGGTGAAACGTCCGGTTATTTCGTCGATCCAGTATCTTCTCGTGCCGTGCTGAAGATATTGACGGAATATATCGGTACGGACATAAGTTACGAAGAGCTGGACGAGAAAGCCGAAGAAGTAGAGTCTCTAACCAACAAGGTCATGGAGCTAGACCTGAGCGGGGGCATGGGAGAATCGAAGTCTGAAGACCTCAGCTATATCGGATAGGAAAGAACATGGATAAGAAGAAGAAAGAAGAGCTTTACCTCAAGGGATACGAAGAGGGTCTTAAAGAGGCCTGGTCGACGATCAAAAGGATCGTATCTCGATACGAAGGATGGGAATTGAAGAGCCGTGTAAACGGGAAGCTGGGGACACTTTATCAAGATATAAGCTCGAAGAGGGTGGAGCTGAAGGACGATCCCGACATGCTGGTGTTAGAAGGTGATATGGATGAATCAAAGGACCATGTTGAAGAGAGAAAAGGTTCTTTTGAGGATGCTTCGACGATATTGGTAGTCGAGAAGAAGCTGGAGGAAGGGCTATCGATCTTCCGTGAGCTTATGGAAGATGGTGATCCCGGACTTTGTATCTCCAGAGAGTACCCACAGAAATATCAGGGTGGATTCGGTCTTAAAGACAAAGATGTACACTATGTGATACTAGCCAAGAACCAGAACGATTCGTACAGGGGTGAAGACACGAACTGGGATGTCAACAATCCTGGCAACCTAACCGACCTTTCTACGAGCATAGGTAATTTCATGAAACATAACAACGGAGGAGTGATCCTGTTGAAAGGACTACAGTACATGATGGTCTATAACCATTTCAATCTGATTAAAAAATTCTTGAACTTCGTCAGAGAAAAGATTAACGAGTACGGAGGTAAGTTCATACTTTCAGTTTCAAAATCCAGTTTAAACCAGGATGAGATGGATTACTTGAAGGCAGAGTTCGATGAACAGATTTATCCGTGATCACATGAAGGATGGTTCGAATATAAATAGAGATAGTTTAGATTTGATGGAGAAGATAGTAGGATCTGAAAGGGTCGTCATCTTCATACACGATAATCCGGATCCCGATGCCATCGCTGCATCTGCTGCACTGGAATTGATATGCAGATCCTCTGATGTCCCTTCAACCGTGTACTACAGCGGAGAGATAGGTAGGCCGGAGAACGAGATATTCTTGGAACATACTGGATTTGAGATAGAGAAGGTGGAAGAGCCGGTTGAGATCGTCGATGAAGGTGGCACCGTCGCGTTCGTCGACTTCGCACGTGCGTCTGTGAACAACCGCCTTCCAGATGGTGTAGAACCGGATATGATCATCGACCATCACGGGACGAACCTGGACGTTTCATGCGGGGGTTATATCGAGGTCAGAGACGACGTCGGGTCTAGCTCTACGATCATGACCGGACATCTTATGGAGCTGGACCTAGAGGTTGACGAGGTGTTAGCTAGTGCCCTCTATTATGGCATCAAAACCGATACCCAAGATTTTACTAAAAATATACACCCCCAAGATTTTCAGGCGGTGGAATATCTCAGTTCTCGCTTGGATCATGAACTAATAGATATATTCGAAAGTCCTCCGATGTCAAAAGAGACCATCGATGCGCTTGGTAGGGCGATAACAAACAGGAAGGTAAAGCTGGGTGTCATGACCTCTTTCGCTGGTGAGGTATCATCTAAGGACGATATCTCCCAGATAGCAGATATCCTGATGGGTGAAAAAGATATATCGGTCGTTCTCGTTTTCGGTCTGGCTAGTGGGAAAATGTACATGTCAGCCAGAAACAAGGACCCTGATATAGACATCGGGGATATATTGTTTAGAGCTTTTTCTGAGCTAGGCGAAGCCGGCGGACATTGGCATTCAGCTGGTGGTGAATTGGATATGAGCGGCTTTTCCAGCGAAGAAGATGCCGTAGAAGTTATAAGCAACATCTTCCTTGAAGAGGTGATGAGATGAGACCTACATATACTATTTCAGTTGGTCAGCAGAACAAGGGCATGAGCGAGACCGAGATGAGACATCTGTTGATAGCCTTCGGGGCGCTCACTCTAGCCTTCGCCATCAGCTTTTCAGGTGGTATCGGCGGGATTTCGATATCGATCGGATTCTTATCTTTGCTTTTTATCTCGGGGATCTCAGTTGGTACTGCATTCCTATTCCACGAACTCGCTCACCGGAAATTAGCCAGGGACTACGGATGCTGGGCAGAGTTCAGGATGTGGAGATGGGGACTGATGATGGCTTTACTGTTCAGTATGTTCGGCTTCGTATTCGCTGCCCCTGGAGCTGTGATGATAAGAGGCTACGTTACAAAGGAACAGAACGGTAAGATAAGCGCTGCCGGTCCGGCTACCAATTGGGCGGTGGGCAGTGGTTTCCTGGCACTTGCTTTAGGTTTTAATCATGCAGGGCTGCCCTTCGGAACTATCATGGGCTTTATCTCATTCGTCAACCTGTTCATAGGAGGTTTTAACCTGCTGCCCTTCGGTCCTCTAGACGGGGCAAAAATATTCAACTGGAGTAAGGAGAAATTCGTGATAATAGCTATTTTGATAGTATCCAGCTTGGCCGTTGGACACTTCTTCGTTCCGTACTATCCGATCTGATGTTCACAATCTATTAGTACCCGTTTTCCCTTGTCCGTTTTGAGTGGATATTATGGATCTAGGAATCAAAGGAGATAGTGCGCTGGTCACCGCATCCAGCAGCGGATTGGGCAAGGCGTCCGCAGCAGCGTTAGCGGCTGAAGGTGTGAACGTAGCGATCAACGGGAGGAAGGAGGGAAAGCTGGACGAATCTGTTTTGGAATTGAGCGAGCTAGGAACAGGTCGTGTCATCGGTGTACAGGGTGATCTGACGAGTGGAGTGGATATCGTTGAAATGGTCGATAAGGTAGTTGAAGAATTCGGGGGTCTAGATCATCTGGTAACTTGTGCGGGAGGACCTCCGAGCAAGCCGTTCTTGGATACGACTGAGGAGGAGTGGTATCATGCCTACGAGCTACTGGTGATGAGCGTTGTTCGTACGGTCAAGGAGTGTGTTCCTCATCTCCGTGGGAGTCCACGGGGAACGATCGTGAACATTACTTCTATCAGCGTGAAGGAAGCCATCGACAACCTGGTTCTGTCTAATTCAGTTCGTATGGCGGTGATCGGATTGATGAAGACACTGTCTTCCGAGTTAGCTCCGGACGTGAGGGTTAACGCCGTGCTCCCTGGCTATACGGAAACGGATAGGGTGAAAGAACTCATCGAGCAGGCGGTGGAGAGAGGTGAGATCGATGGATACAAAGATGGACTTCGAAATTTTTCATCCGATGTTCCACTGGGAAGGATAGCTTCTCCCGATGAGTTGGGGGAGGTCGTAGCTTTCTTGTGTTCCGAGAGAAGCAGTTATCTAAACGGTGTATCGATACCCGTTGAAGGTGGATTGAGCCGCAGTAATCTATGAATCATTAGAAAAGAACTTTTTCTCGATCTGCCTCATCAAGAACATCATCCCCATGAAGAACAACGCTCCTGTTAGTACCAGTGTCCATCCGTGGACGCCCAAGGGGACGACCTTGAAGTATCTATTCAAAGGAGAGTACAGGACGAGCAGGTGCATAACAAGGGAAGTGCCTACTGCGGTACCGAGCCATTTGTTGGAGATGAAAGGTGTCCCGTACCTGGATCTGATCGGGAAGACTTCTATCAGTTCCAAGACGACCAAAGAAGTGAATGCCAGGGTTCTAGCTTTTTCTATGCTGTCGTCGAGACCGAATCTGTAAAGAGAGAGGCAGATCACCGTAACCCAGATACCGATCCATGCTATCGAGAAGGTAAGTGTTCTGTCGATTATATTCTCTCCCTTCACCCTGGGTTTTCTATCCATGATCGTTTTTGAGGTCGGATCCAGGCCCATCGCCAGAGCCGGAAGGCCGTCGGTGAGCAGGTTCACCCAAAGGAGCATCACGGCGGTCAAAGGTAAACCCAACCCGAAGAGAGAACCTATCAATACTATCATAACTTCACCCAGATTACCCGAGAGAAGGAGGTTCACGAATTTTCTTATGTTGTCGAAAATACCTCTACCTTCCTCGATCGAACCTTCTATAGTTGCGAAGTTATCGTCTAAGAGGACCATATCAGACGCCTGCTGAGAGACGTCGGTTCCCCGTATACCCATGGAGATACCTACGTCGGCTTCTTTGAGGGCGGGTGCGTCGTTCACACCGTCCCCGGTCATAGCTACACGATGACCGTGTGATTTGAGAGCCCTAGTTATCTTCACCTTGTGGGTCGGGGATACTCTGGCGAAGATATCGGCTTTGAGGACTGTTTGTTTAAGTTGACTTTCGTCCATCTTGTCGAGTTCTTTTCCTGTGACAGCTCTCCCTTTGAAGCCCAGTTTTTTACCTATCGCTTTTGCAGTGGTGGCGTTGTCGCCTGTTATCATCACCGTTCTTATACCCGCCTTTCTGCAGGTAGTGATCGCGTCTTTGACCTCTTCTCTCGGTGGGTCCATCATGCCCTGAAGTCCTAGGAAGATCAGGTTTCTCTCTATGTCTTCCCCTTGATTTTCTATGTGGTCCTTCTTGTCTCCTACATCTTCTAGATTGATCGGCTTGTAAGCCATGGCCAGCACCCGTAGTGCTCCGCCGGCGTATTCTTGATTCTTTTCTAGAAACTGTTTCTTTTTATGTTTCGAGAGGGGTTTTATCTTACCCTTTTCGTAGTATCTATCACATCTATCAAGTATCACTTCGGGGGCACCTTTACTGAAGATGCGGTCGTTCGTGCCCGGACCATCGTGGATGGTGGTCATCATCTTGCGGTCGGAAGAGAAGGGTATCTCGTCGATCCTTTTGTATCGATCTTCTAGTTCTTCTCTTTCGTAGCCCGCTTTCTGTGCAGATTGGATCAGTGCGGCTTCAGTAGGGTCCCCGATTATCTCTCCGTTCTGTATCTCAGAATCGTTGCAGAGTGCACCGGCATACAGTATCTTCTGCAGTTTCGATGGGTCTATAGTGTCGTCGTTGGATGTGAATCTTCCATCGGGAGAAAAACCGCCGGATACATCAATGTCTTTGCCGTCGAAGAAGACCTTTTTGACCACCATCTTGGACTCCGTCAGGGTACCGGTTTTGTCGGTGCATATCACGTCTATGGAACCCAAAGACTCGATGACAGGCAGTCTTCTAACAAGGGCTTTCTTGTCCAGCATCTTTCTTGTGCCGAGAGCTAGTGTGAGGGTGACGACCGCCGGCAGTCCTTCGGGTACGGCGGCGACTGCCAGAGCGATGGCGGTGATGAACGAAGTCAGAAGAGTGCTGCCCCTGAAGTATAGTATGGGTATGAGCAATATACAAACCGCGAGGACGAGGACACCTATGGTCTTCCCCAGCTTATTGACTTCTTCCTGGAAAACGGTCTCACCCTGCTCTACTTTTTGGAGTTCCTCGGCGATCTTACCGATCTCGGTTTTCATGCCGGCGTTGACGACGATAGCGGTTCCCTTCCCTTTTACGACGTTTGTCTGTTTGTACACCATGTTTGTACGTTCAGCTAGTTCGGTGTTTTCGGGTACAGTGTGGTCCTTCTTGTCCACGGCTATTGACTCCCCCGTTAGAGCTGATTCGTCCACTTCCATATTCTGCTGTTCTATGAGCCTGGCATCCGCTGAGACGGTGTCGCCCTGTGTGAGGAATACGATGTCTCCTGGTACGAGCTGTTTCGAATCTATCTTCCTCTTTTGGCCCCTAAGGACTATAGCATCGGGAGAAGCCATCCGTTTGAGCGCTTCTATGGATTTCTCCGCCTTCCAGTTCTGGAAGAACCCGAAGAGTCCGTTGGCTATAACGATGGTGAGTATCAGGTAAGCATCTATCTGGTGACCGACCAGCAGAGAGATGACTGCTGCAGCGACCAGTATCCATATAAGAAAGTCTTGGAACTGCTCTAAAAGTATTTGGAAAGGAGATATTTTTTTTCCTTCTGAGATCTCGTTGGTACCGTACTTTTGAAGCCTCTGGTCGGCTTCCCTTTGTGTCAGTCCTTCTTCTGAAGAGTTGAGTTCCTCGTAGATCTTATCGAGTTCGATTGAGTGCCAGCCACGGTTCATGTCTGAGTCGAGATTGTGTGATGTGTATTAATATGTTTATATCTTTACCATGGGGTATCAATCGAATAAAATATACTCCCCGTCCTCCATCACCTTTTCATCATCGAACCAGATATCACATCTCGTCAGGATGTTGTCCATGTGCTGTGGGCAGCTCCAATCTGCGAAGGTGTCTTCCGGTATCGGGTCTCCCAAGGCGATATGTGCCGTCGGGTACTTCTCGTCCTGGAGCATGTTGTCGCTCATCTCGGTTAGGAATATGTTGGTACCTAAACCTATCTCCCCTATATACGAAGTGCACTTGTTCTTGGCGATATACTCTTTGACCGCGTTTTCGAGCTCAGAGTTATCGCTTGTGACCTCTACTGCCGTCGGTCTTTTCTTTTGTTCTACGATTATAGTGAGAGGATCTTTTTGCAGGTCGGCGTGATGGAATTCGTTGCCTATGTAGTCTCCAAGAACACCGTCCACCACTATCTTACCCTCGGCTCTGTATGGTGCGGTGAACACCTCTCCGTCTGGAAGGTTGATCCAGGTGCCGGGTTCGTGGCATATGCCAGTGGACGGGAACCACTTCCATTTCTCGTTGGGCTGAATCTTTATGTTTGTTCCCAATGGATTTTTGATAGTTATGTTTTTGACCTTTTGTAATCTCTCGTGGAGTTTCATTGTGAATTCTTTGACCTGATGATAATCGACAGCTAAGGCGTTTTCGACTACCTTTTCCGTTATATTCACCATGTGGCCGTGCCTGCCTTGAACCAGGGCAGACTTTATGAAAGGTCCTCTCACCGTTTCTAATTCTCCCTCGAGTGAGCGTGCAGTCCAGAAAGTCACCGTGGATTCCAGAGCAGCCTTTTCGATACCTTCAGGGAAGTTCTTTAGTGGTCTTTGTCCGTAGATATCCAGATTGAAAAATCTTACTTGAGGGGTAATTTCAAGTGCCAGCTTCCTCAATGTTTTACCAATGTTTAGGCTCGGACTGTCAGTTACTATGGTAACCCTGTCGTCCGGGGTCACTCCCATGCACGTCTCGATAGCCGTCCTACATCCTTTTTCTAAGCTCATCAGATCCAATACTTGTATGAGGACACAACTATTAAATTTTGTTGTCGTCTAACGATTGATCCATTTACAATAATTATTTATTCTTTTTATGAGATGTATCAACGATGATCTACTTACCCATGACATTATCCTACCTAGATGTGTGTGATCTTGTCTGCTCTGTTTTCTGTTTGATAATTGTTCTCTTTATCTTCGTTGCCATCGCCTTTGTTATAAACCAAATAAAGAATTCAACCGAAGGGACTGGACGCCACCGAGTCGAAACGCGCTGTCCCCGATGTGGTGGTCCTATCGGTTGGCTGGATCATGAGTGTGAATGGTGTGGATACGACATGAAATCTCAGGGGAAAGGTGGTGTTGTTAAAGATATTAGAACGGGAACCTACAAATTCTTTACAGAGAGGTCCGAGGAAAGGAGATACTGTAAGGACTGTGGTGCTAAATTGATCTATCGTGCAGAGTACTACAGTTGGTACTGCCCAGAATGTCACAGCTATCAGTAACTATCTTCATTGATCTTCGACCAATTCTTTTATGGTCTCTGCTAACCGCTTGTACTTTTGTTTTGGATCACCGTTTTTTATGATATATCTGTCCGCTCCTAAGTTCAGTGCATGCATCGCTACTTCTTCACTGCCCCTCCCAGTGAACATGATGAAAGGGATATCGGACTTCTTTTCTTCTCGTAAAACTCGCAGGTACTCCAGTCCATCCAGACCTGGCAAATAATAGTCACACACGACGGCGTCGAAATCCTCTTCATTATTTTTCGATAACACTTTTAAAATAGATGACGCTGTCTCAGCTTCGATGGCCGGGTCTATGTGTTCCAAAAATATCTTCGATTGTTCTAGAAAATCGCTGTCGTCATCGATAACAAGTACCTTCATTTAAGAACCCCCTTTCCCAGGGGTATCTGGGCACGTTGGATCAAGGGAGGAGAAAGGAGGGGGTGGGGTTGTGACATCCCCGCATATTATCATATCACCCTCGTTATGATACATAACCACATCCGCGGTATCCCCCTTTAACGACCCTTCTACTAGAGGGTCGCTTGTCTCCTTTTCCCCTAGATGGTAAACTTGGTTGATGAATAAATAACCGAGGATGCTTTTGAGGTACGGGGAATTGACACACCAATTCATCGGGCCACTATAGATTTTATTATATTTGTATCTTTATACAAGTCTTTAAAACGATATAGAAGATAATCCATGTTACGATATTCAGTAAAAGTGTCACGTTTTTGTAAAATTATCTCTTTTCTTTACCCGATCCAAGAAGAATTTCAGGACTATGTTCACCTTGAATAAATTTTCTATCTTATCCCTGATCATCCTCAAACACTCGTCTTCGTCTTTGATGTGGTATTCTTTCTTTTTCGGCTTCTCTATCTTCTCCAAAAGGCCTGATTCGTTCATATTCCTCAATCTGGGGTACATCATGCTCGGGTTCAAACTCGTACCGAACAGTGTATTTATATCTGCCAACAGTTGTACACCGCTGGCTCTTCCTCTGAGCATTATCAAGAGCAGAAACAGTTCGTCCAAACTCGAACTCTTGACATGGTCGAAATAATCTCTGCCGAAGAAATTCGAGAGACCGGTGGGGATCTGGAGGTCGTATTCTCCCTCGAAACCCATCTTCAGCAGTTCTTCGACCTTCTTCAATTCCCCTATCATATCGTCATAACTGGACACCTCCAGTAAAGAGATGACCTTCTCATCTGTATCCGTTATGGACCTACAGGTAGAAAATACACTCCTCTTCTCATCTCCGAAAGACAGCTCGAGTTCTAGATGGACCGGGATATCCCTTTTCTCGATATCTTGGAGATACAGGTGCTGATCCAGCATTTTTTGGCATCCGTCATCGATTATATCAGTAAATTCCATGCCCACCTCTACCCGGTCAGTTCCGTCGTTGAAAGCCCTGTCGAACTCTTCATTGATCAGTAAGATCTTTTTCTCTCCGTCGATCAGTATCATCGGTATCCCGGCGTTGTTGAACAGCATCCTGTACTTTTCTCTGCTCCTCTCCAACTTTTTTTCCATCTCATGTTTGTAGAGTCCCATCTTCAACGCTATCTTTAAGTCCTGTTTCTCGAAGGGCTTCACTATGTATCCCAAGGGGGTCGTTATCTTCGCCCTCTCCAGGAGATCTTCATCGGCGTAAGCGGTCAGGTACACCACGGGTACGTCTATCTTCTCAGCTGCTTCGACACCGTCCATCTCCCCCTTCAATTTGATATCCATGAGGACCACTTCTGGTTTCTTTTCTTCGGCGACGGCAACGGCTTCCTCGCCGGTATCGACGATATCCACGACGGAATATCCCAGGTCCTTCACTTTGTTCTTTATGTCTTGAGCAACTATCTTTTCGTCTTCCACTATCAAAATACTACCCTTCATGGTTATCACTCGTCCTGAAACGTATCTTGAATACCGCCCCTCCTTCGTTGTTTATATCTAAGTCTCCGTCTATCTGGTCCACTAGGTCGTTAACAAGGGACAACCCGAGTTTCTTATCGTGGTCCGGAGGTATGCCTGCACCCGTATCGGCGACGGTCAATTCGTAGGCACCTTCCATCGAATCCATGGATATAGATATCTCACCCTTTTCACTGTCTTCGAAAGCGTGTTTCATCGAGTTCGATACTAGTTCAGTGATAATTATACCTAGCGGTATCAATATATCTAG
>CAZHUM010000050.1:0-14847 GCA_964535805.1 uncultured Thermoplasmata archaeon | reverse complement strand
TATAACAGCGATCCAGGTAATATAATAAATGCTGATTTCGATTGGAGTGGTTCAGGTAGTGAACTGGATTGGGCGAGGTATAAAGTCGGTGGCAAAAGCTGGCGTTATATCTTCAGTTCAAACAGGTATAGTTATACTAATGATTGGAATATAGCTTGGTCTGATCTTGAAGAGGGTGAAAATACAATAACTATTCAATGCGTAGATGATGCAGGGAATCTAGCTGAAGAAACAATTTTGTTCAGAAAGGATACATCTTTGCCTTCAACTATTACTAACTTGTATTCTTCATATTATGAAGAAGAAGGCCAAGTTTATGAAAAAACCGCTGGAAGCAGTACTGTACTCATGGGAATTGTGACTTCAGGTAGTGTTATTAGTACCCGAAATTTAGATGGAGTGAAACATTGTATATCTGAGGAATGGTTGGATTTTCCCGAATCTGGGCCAGAACCTTTTCCTCCAGACCAATTTAGTCTGGATGTTGCTTATACGTTTTCTGTTAAACAATATGTGGACAGCTGGACTCTATATTTTAAGGGATCTACCAGCGGAGATATAACTCAGTTATCTTATAAAGCTGGGAACAGTGAATACCATCAATTACCTAACATCGGTTCGTCATCTAGTTATCAAATATTCTCCCTAGATCCAAACATATGTAAGGGGAAATCAGAGATAACAATTAGAATAAATGATGAATTAAATGGGATTGGTGAAACTGGGGATACATCCCAAGATACAATAGAAATAGACCATTTGTATATCGAACAAAAAATTACAGAAAAGAAAGATATCTGTTTGAATTGGGAGAAATCATATTCTGGAGATGTAGATCATTACAATATTTATAGATCTACGGAATTTCAAGGAAAACAAACTACAAATCGTAAGGTGTCAAATTTTAATTTAAAATATGGAGTTATTTATTCAGGAGATTATTCAGATACGAGGACTGATAATGGTGTATCACATGAGATAAAAGAGGAAATTTTTTCTTTTACAGACCTAGATACTGGTGAATTGATAACTACTGATTATTTAGAATTTGAATATGATATACCGATTTCAATGCAAGATGGAGAGTCTTGGACGTTAATTACCAATGCATGGACGAGCGGTGAAAATTTTGACGTAGAATATCGGGTTGATAATAGTGGTGGCTGGAAAGACGCATTTACCATTAGTTCTTCGTCTACTGGATCTCAAAGATCAAAGAAATTAGATTCAGGTGTTATGCAGGGCGGGAGTGAATTAAATATCAAAATTACTGATACAGATACTTACGAAGGCACTTCCACAAAAATATCAATTGATCACTTATATCTTAAACAAGTCTACACCCCATTTACAAAAATTGGAGAAACTAAAAATAATCGTTGGGTAGATGAAGATGCGGGTTACACAAATCAGGATTATTACTATACAGTCGGAGCAGTAGACACTGGAGGGAATCTCGCTATAGATAACAACGAGATTGCTACAAAATACATGATCACGTTGGAAGATGGATGGAATTTAATATCATTACCGGCTGAACCCTTGGACAATGATTTTATGGAAGTTTTTAAATCAGTAATAGACGAGGGGAATCCAACAAACTCAAACTTAATAAAAGCACAACATTATTCAGCCAAAAATAACAAATGGAAGAATTACTATTATGATAGGCCTTCACATTTTAATAGTTTAAAGAAAGTAGATCACACGATGGGGATATGGTGTTTTGTAAATGACAATTCAGAATTGATAGTAACCGGTAAGATAAAGCAATCCACAGACATTGATTTGTTTAACGATGGTAATTGGAATATGGTGGGTTTCCCTAGTTTTGATTCTGAAACGGTAGGGCAAATTAAATCTAGAGTTGGAGATGGTTCTGTGATCGCTATTATAGAAGGAGAAGACCTGAGCCAACCATATAACATTCGAGTACTCGATGATAATGAGATCATGTCACATGAAAATGGCTATTTAATGAAAATAACTGAGCCCGCAATCTGGGATTTATCCAACACCATGCCAACTTTACAAGCTATGACTTCTGATATATCTATATCTTCAGAAAACCCATCTGAAGGTGAATCAATAACATTAACAACTCCTATTTTCAATAACGGCGATTCAACGATTAGTGATATACATGTAAGAACTTACATCACCTCTGAAATGGAGTATATCGAAAATGTTACTATTTCAAATATACCACCACATTCTAGAGAAAACATAACTATCGTATGGGATGATATACCTGCAGGAGAACATACTATTCATGTTGAAGTTGATGATGATAACGATCCATCGAACGGATATCTAAGCGGTTCTAAGAAGACAATAAAGGTCAATCATGTACCACGTCCGAAATTAAACATTTATCGAGATTTAAATATCACACTGAAAATTGCAGGAAGAAAAGACAATAAAGTGACTTGCATGATCTATGACAACGGTTTAAAAATTAAAAATTTAAACGTTACTAGAACATCTGGGCAGCCAAATGAAGTAAATGGATCCTTAAAAGTATATGAAGAACATAATTATACGATGGAATTGGTTTACAACGCAACTCACAGTGGAGCGAACCCCACTTGGATCACTTTCGAATCAAGAACCGATTCATTCGAAATAAAAGAAACATTTAAAACCAAAGACGGGTTCGACCAATCAATATCATACGACGTCGATGACGATCTAGGCATAGTACTTTCAGAGGATCGGTTGTACCATTTTTCAGCGGAAGGAAGTTACGATCCTGACGGAGAGATTTTATCATATGATTGGGATTTCGGTGATGGAAATAACGATTCTGGACCGATTGTGTCGCACGAATATCGATCGGAAGGTGAATACATCGTATCCTTAACTGCGGCGGATGATAAAGGTGTAAAAGGTACGAAAGAATACTTCTTGGAGGTATCTAAGGGATCCAGTAAGAAAGTTTGTTCGAATTACGGTAATTATTTTTAATTTTTACTAAAAAACAGCCCTGGCTCTTATCATATCTACTAATAAGTTAAGATTCCACCTTTCAACAACTTACTCACGAATGCGTAAGATAGTTGGTAAGGAGGGATTCGCTACGTTCACTCCTCCTCTACCTTATTTTCTTCCGTTCCACTCCAGAAAAATAAAATCTGTTTAACTTCGAGCACTGCTCTCGTACACGAAGGAATCAAATATTCCGCCTTTCACTCGGGTACAACCCTCGTGATTCGCAGGAACTCGCTAACGCTCGCTCCTCCTCTACCTTATTTTCTTCCGTTCCACTCCAGAAAAATAAAGTATGCGAGGGAAGGGGACCTAACGCCAATTTGTATACAACCTTCCCGCTTTTATTTCATCAAAGATAAAATAATGCGGGGGAAGGGATTCGAACCCTCGGACCCCTATGGGACTAGACCCTGAATCTAGCACCGTTGGCCAGGCTTGGTTACCCCCGCAAGAAGGAGTTGTTACGACTTCTGAGGGCGTTTTGGAATTACATAGTAATTCCGAAGAGACCCGCAATTTGTGGCGAGTTTTTACGAGTGAAAATTGCGAACTTTCCATGTACGGAATACACACCCGCTGTGTGATTCATTTAATTTTTCATATTGCTATATCATATAAGATTTTCTTAAATCAGTAATGTTTTTATCTCTATTTACTATTAACCATTCAAGATGAACAAACAAGAGAAGAAATACTTGGACAAGGCGATCAGGGAAAAGCGACCGCATGAGAGGTTCAACAGTGCCCTTGCAAGGGTCGTCAGCGATGGCAGCGAGGGGGAAACGGGATACAAGTTCTACATCAATCTGATGAACAAAGTCAGGAAAACCGCGGGGAAAAAGAATATGTCAAAATTAGAGGCTGCCGAGTACATGCTGGGCAGGGATTGATCATTTCAGGTACTGTCTATTCCTGAGCCAACTCTCCGTAAAGACGATAGAACCTAAAGTTATGCATACTATATTGACTATCAACAACCAGGTAAGTTTCGAAAACCAAGATCCGGTGTATATGTCGTGTTCAATATCTTGTTCACCCACGGGCATACTTTTTTCCCTCAGCTCATTTTCCGTTTCATATCTTAAAATGAGCGTATCACCGGGTTTACAGAAATCCGGTTGGGCCAAATTTACTGCGTAAGCTCCGGGTTGTAAAGTGACGTTTTTCCACTTTTTGTTGTTTTTATTGTAAATCGAAAAGTCCACAGAAGATTCCGAATCCACCGTACCGAATATCTTTATCGAATTACTCAATACTATATCTTCAAAGGTATAGTTCAGCACTTTCCCACCGTCAGATAAAAACGCCTCGAAACGGTACTCGCCGTAATCCAGACTGACATTAAGCCTGATCTGATTCTTTTCTATCTCGAATCGCTTCACCGTTTTATTCTCACTGTACACGTACATTTGTATCACCGAGCCAGTTTTATTCGTGTAAAGGGTAACTTCGGTGCATTCATCGTTATTAGATATATTGAGGAATAATGGATAGGAAACACCGATTTCTCCAGGATCATAAAAGGTCTCCAGCCATTCATCCCAAGAGAGTTCTGAAAAATCAAGGTCTGAGTACCTGCTGGAAGGTGAACCCGTAGGAAAATAAATGCCGTACCCGTTCGAGTGATAAATCGGATCCTCGGAGCCCGTATTATCCACTTTATGTGCTATGATCGCCCTCTTTAATCCCTGTCTCAACTCCTCGGTTGTCCTTTTCAACCTGACCGAATCTATCTCTTGATCTAGATTCTCGGTAAAATGGTAAAGGTCCCTGGGATAGGGGTAGGGATCGTATCTCTCCGTAGCACACCAGGCATCCTCGATTTGCTCATAAAAATACGGTGTGAATGATTCTAACACCTGTGTCAAATTCTGCATTTCACTCACGGGTAGAAGCGACGTGTCCACTGCCGTCAGAGATGAAGAAACGGAGCTATAATTGGCACTCCATCTTACGAACTCATCTACCACTATTTTCGAGATGTTCACCGGATCCAAATTGGGATGTTCCATAGCCTTTTCCATTATCCTATTATAGGGCCATCCAGCCAAGGTTTCCTCTTTCTCGGAAGCTATAACGACGGAAGCGTGCTCTTTGAACTGGTAGTAGTTCTCTATCATCCCCATGGTACAGGCGTCGAAGCCCATCACGTCAAAGTGCAGACCTTCCAATGCCCAATCTACTTGATCAAAGGTTAGATAACCGCTATCTTCCAAAGCTAGACCTCTCCAACTGCCGCCGTGCCCCCAGATATCCAAGAAGTAGTTATCCGACTGGTATGTATTCACACCCCAATCGGCGAAGTCTCTTAAAGTCCGTGGGTCGTTCATATCCAATTCGTCGGTCCAGCTCGTATTTATCTGAGTAAGGGATATCTCTTCTTTCTCCCTCGATAAACGGAACAGCTCACTGTCCCCCTCCTCTTTCTGATCCTTTAACACGATGATCTCTATCTTACCGACGGTATCGACGGAGAGCAGTTCATTCATGTCCTCGTCGACCTGCTCGCTTATATCATCCGGTCTTCCGTCTCCACCCATATATATCATGAACGTCCATGTTTCACTCTCGGCCTGTGCATTCACATTAGAAGGAATGACGGATGGTATCACCAACAGAGAGAGTATAATAACTGATAGGGTAAGAGCGGTCTTACTCATCTATATGAAAAAACACCTCAACATATATTTTAATCTTTGCTAAAATAAATAAATCAGTTCTTGAGTTCTTCTACATTGATTTGAATCGATATATTTCTGCTCTTCAATTCCTCGATCATCCTGTCATGGAGGATCTTATCTCTCCCCAACTCCTCAGGAGGGACTATACCACTTTCCAGGCTTTTCTCGCTCACGATCCTAGCCATCACCGCACCGGTGAATCCAGTGCATCTAGACATAGAAGTAAATCCATCTGTGGCTTCATCATACAGGAAATAATGATATCGCCTTTTTTCGTCCCCCGCTTTTCCCTCTGCTTCCACGTCCAGTATCGATATATCGGGGCTGTCGAATTTCATCAGGGGCAATATGACTTTTAAGGTAGAGTCCAGGTTCTCTTCATCGAAGAACCCTAGTTCCCTCAACACCTTGATCTTCTCAATATGACCCGGCCAGCGGAGCGTCGTCTCTTCCATGGTCTCCGCATCGATGGTATCCAGCAGCGTCCTGAGTCCGTCGCTGTAGAACTCCTCCAATTTCATCCCTCTGATCTTAAATGGTCTGATCTCTTCGAAGGGGTCCAACACGACTTCTTCACCCTCTCTTATGACTCTAGCATCCCTGGTGTATTCCTCTATGAGATCGTAGGGGGACCAAGTGACCTTGTAATAGAGCGGTGGTTCCGGATGCACGGGCAGACCTCCCAGCCGGATGATGCAGTTCTCGATCCTATCCAATTCCTCGTCGATCCTGCCCATGAACACGTTGCTCATACCCGGTCCGAACCCGGCATCTACTACTACAGTAACTCCCGCATCCCCGGCTTTTTCATCCAACTCCAAAGGATCTTCGGGCATGAAGGATATGTCCACCATGTCCACACCGGCTTCGATGGCGGCTTCTACCGATGCGAATCCGAACCTGCTGGGTAGAGTACCAACAACTAAATCGAAATCCCCCAATACGTCCACTAGATGGTCTTTGTCGCTCACATCGAGTATCACGCCTTGAGCGAAATCTTCGATCTCTTCCAGAGCTTTTACGTTCAGGTCTCCAACATGAACTTCGTACTCTTCCCTCAAGTCGTAGGCGACCGCTTTACCTATATTTCCTGCACCGAGTATCATTATCTTTTTCATTTTAGTCCTCCAAAACGAATTTGCAGTGATCGCTGCCCTCGCCGAAGCACTCGATTTCCTTCACATCTATCTTCTCTCCCAGTACTTCTTCGACGACTCCCTCGATCAAACCTTCGTCCAGTGAGCAAAAAGTACTTCCTACGTCGGGCATATCACAGCAGTCGAAACAGTCATCGACCAATATTGTTTTCTCATCCACGATCGTGATCCGGCCCAGGCGGTTCTTTTTCCAGAAGATCGATAATTCCTGAAGGAGCTCTTGAAGATCACCCGCTTCGAATCTGTTTCCCAGCTTCTTTCCTGCATCCCTGCCGATCTCCTTCAGGGCAGGGTGAACGTCCAGTCCGAAAGAAGTCAAACCGTATCGGATCAGATGGAAGAGGCTCTTCAGAAAATCATAGGGATCACCGCTGCTCTTATCCAGGTTATCCAGCATGGCATCATAATGCTCATCGAAAGGTACTTTGGAACTACCTAAGAGCTTGGAATCGATAAAGTATATCTTCTTTCTACTGTCGGTGGGGTGTACTTTCTCCTTTATTATCCCCAAACGTTCCAGGTCTGAAAGATGCACCGAGATGGTGGATTTCGCTTTATCCAATGCATCCCTTATCTCACCACCGGTCTTCTCACCGGTCATAAGCATACGTATGATCTGGTTTTTTGTTTTACTTTTTATAACAACCGCACCTTTATCGGTTGAATACAGTAGTGACTTATCTTCGGACATGACATGTCTGTAAACGGATCTCGTCACTTAAACCTTTCGTATAAATACGAATGTTCGTAAGATTGCGAAAGATATTTAAGGGGCCTAGTTATTCCTTCTGAACAAGTGTTAATATGGATGAAATAAGCGAACACGGATCGATAAGGGAGATGTATAAGAAGGTAAAGGACGATGATATGACCAACATTCACGACAGGTTTGATGCCATGGAAAAAGTGCGCTGCGATTTCTGTCAGAAGGGTGTAAGGTGTAATATATGTTCACACGGACCATGTCGAATAGTACCTGGTGTAACCGATAGAGGGGTATGCGGGATTGACAAGGACGGGATGGTGATGAGAAATCTTCTTAGGATCAATACAATGGGCACTTCAGCCTATACATTCCATGCGAAGACCACTGCAAAAACGTTGAAAGCCACTGCGGAAGGAAAGACCATTTTCGAGATAAAGGATGAAGAGAAATTGAAGAGGGTCTGCGGGAGATTGGGTTTGGATACTTCGAAGGATACGAACGATCTAGCCGCCGACCTAGCGGATTTCATGATGGAAGAGATCAACAGAGACAGTGAAGAGGCATCCGAGGTTCTTTTACGTTTCACCCCCGAATCCCGAAAGAAGATATGGTCGGATCTTAACATCCTTCCAGGCGGACCTCTTCACGAGCTCATGGACGTCAACACCAGCGTCATGACCAATGTCGACAGCGATTACGTCAGCATGGCTTTGAAGGGACTCAGGATGGGGCTGTCCACCGCTTACGGCTCCTTAGTGCTGCTCGAGGAGGTGCAGGATATACTGTTCGGAACCGCGAAACCGCACGAGGCTGAAGTAGACCTGGGTATTTTGGAACCCGAGTACGTCAACATATTGCCCAACGGTCACGAACCGTTCATGGGAGCGGCTCTGATACAAGTTGCACGAAGAGAGGAAGTTCAAGAGAAGGCAAAAGAAGCAGGTGCGGAAGGACTGCATATAATCGGCTCGATAGAAACAGGACAAGAATTGATGCAGCGCTTCGAAACCGACGACGTGTTCGTGGGACTAACCGGGAACTGGATAAACGAGGAGTACGTGTTGGCAACAGGGGCTGTGGACGCCTTCGTTGCGGACATGAACTGCACTGTACCGACCGCTGGTATATACGCGGAGAAATACAATTCCAAGATAATACCCGTTACTAAATTGGTGAACATTCCAGGCATCGAACACGAGATATATTACGATCCAGAAAAAGTAGAAGAACAAGCGTTGAAGATCATCGATATAGCGATAGAGAACTTCAAAGAAAGGAAGGGTAAAGACACCGATGTTCCGGACTACAAACAGAAGATCACAACTGGATTTTCAACGGAATCTGTCGTCGAGGCACTGGGAGGTGACTTGACACCGCTGCTGGACAATATCAAGAACGGGAACATAAAAGGGATAGTAGCATTGGTCAGTTGTACGACGCTCAAGAACGGCGGGCAAGATATCGTGACCAATCAGGTGGCCAGAGAGTTGATAAAAAGGGATATCTTGGTTCTGAGTGCGGGCTGCGGTAACGCCGCTCTACAGGTTGGAGGACTTACCAGCATGGATGCTGTAGAGGAAGCGGGTGACGGCCTAAAGCAGGTGTGCAACGCACTCGAAGTACCCCCGGTTCTGAGCTTTGGTACTTGTACGGATACGGGCAGATTGCTAAATTTAGTCAGTTCCGTGGCCGATGCACTGGGCGTGGATCCCACACAATTACCGGTGGCAGTCACCGCGCCAGAATATATGGAGCAAAAAGCCACAATTGCTGCGGTCGCAGCGATAGGTTATGGTTTGTACACCCATGTGTCACCTACACCTCCGGTGACCGGGAGCGAGAACGTCGTAAAATTACTGACAGAGGATGTCGAAGGACTAACAGGCGGAAAACTAGCGGTAGGCGACGACCCGGTGGAGATCGCAGAGGGTATACAGGAACATATAGATAAAAAAAGAGAAGAGTTGGGTCTTTAAAACCCACCTTTTATTCTTTTACACTTATGGCGCCTACGGGGCAGTTCTTTTCAGCCTCCGATACACATCCTACATCGTCGGGAACCTCTCCTTCGTTTTCTTTATCACCGCGGTATTTCTTTACCACGGTCGATTTCACTTGAACTTCGAAAACTTCCGGACAGGTTGATTGACACATGCCGCACGCGATACATTTGTCGTGGTCTATCTCTATTCTCTGCATTTTTACTCACCTATTTCATCTATTAAATCGATTTGAACTCGCAGTAACCGATCTTCTCACTCTGCCTTTTGATCTCACTCCACCTGGATATTAACTTTCGAGCCAGAGGGTAGAACATGTCGTTCTCTATGAAAGCATGGTCTCTCAAGCGATATATCAACTTGTTTAGCCTTACGATTATCTTCTCACTGTTTCCTTTGTGATCATTTTTCAATGATTTTAATTCGTCGAGGGTATCCATAAAATCAGAGTGATCAGAAGCTAAGAGCAAAGTTCTATGGGCATACCCTTGTTGGTTTAGCAGAGGAAAGATCAACTCTTCCTCTCTTCTTATGTGTTTCTTCAATTCATCTAGATTTTCCAATATTTTATCGATCTTTTCTCTCTCGACAAAATCTGGACCTCGTTTCATCTTCACTACGAGTTTATCCATCACCAGCAACATGCTGTTTATCATATTATGTTCTACCATGAGCTTTCTCAAGGGATGATCCTCTTCCATCTCCTGTATCATATTAACCGATTCATCGTGGATCAGGTTCAGGTACAATTTGGAAATATCTTTGATATCCGACTCTTCATAACCCTCTTCATACATCTCCACTTGGGCTAGATAAAGGTCCAGGAATGTGGCTGATCGGAGCTCTTCCACCGCCTCGGATTCCGATATACCTCCTTGATGATAATCTTTGATCACGTCCAGCACGTCTGCTACTTTCATCTTATCACCCCTTGAACATTATCTCTACCTCGTCCACGTCCCATCTCGGTTCGACCTTTTCCTTGATATCTTCCTTGACGGCATTGGCGAACTGGTGATCCTCCGCCAGATCGACGGTTATGGTAACTTTTCCTTCATCTACTTCCACATCGGTTATCAGATCCGTTCTTACTACATCTAGGCCGGTTATGGGGTTCATCACGTGTCTCAACCTTTTCTTCACTACGTCGACGGTCGTTTTCTCACGCTCTTCGACCAATCCGTGCTTCTCTTCGTAATCTCTGATCGCCTCCCTCAACCCCTCGACCGCTAGAACCGAACAGTGGGCTTTGATCTTAGGAAGTCCGCCCAGCTCGTCTGCAGCGTCCTGCCACGTGATCTCCTTCGCTTCATCGATGGTCATGCCTTTTGCCATCTCCGTTATTATGGAGCCCGTCGCTATGTTCGATGCACATCCGTAGGATTCGAACTTGATATTCGTAATCTTCTTGGTCTCTTCGTCCACCTTGATGTAGACCGAAACCATGTCTCCACAGGCCGGACTGCCCTCCTGCGCCTTTCCGTCTGGATCTTCTATCTTACCTACATTTTTCGGGTTCTTGAAATACTCTATCACTTTTTCGTTATACGGTAATTTTGCCATATCTATACCTCCTTTTCGTCCTCTTTCCCAAGGGGACTTATCTCTCTCAATTTACTTATCACGTCTGAAAGGGTATCTACGACTTGATCCACTTCTTCCATGCTGTTGAATCGTCCGAAGGTGAACCTCACCGAGCCGTGTGCCCTTTCATGATCGCCTCCTATACCCATTATAACGTGACTGGCTTCTAAAGATCTGCTGAAACAAGCCGAGCCGGTGCTCACTGAGATACCTCTCATGTCTAGATGCAGTGTGATCGATTCGCCCTCCACGTAGTGGAATGTTATATTGGCATTCTGTGGGGTGCGACTTTCCATAGAGCCGTTCAAAGTGACGTCTGGTATCTCGTCAAGCACCCGATCTATCAAGTGATCACGCATCTTCCTCAATCTTTCATTCTCTTCTTCGTCCACGAGTTCGACGGCTTCGGCGAATCCGACTGCACCGTGTATGTTCTCTAAGCCGCCTCTTTTATCGAATTCCTGGTAGCCTCCGTCCATGATCTTCGTTATCGGTGTTCCGTCCCGTATGTATAGTGCCCCCATGCCCTTGGGTCCGTGGATGGTATGCGATGATACGGTGATGAGGTCGATAGGAATCTCGGCTACATCGATGGGTAAACGGGTGAACGTATGTGTGGCATCGGTGTGGAACAGTACATCTTTCTTGTCACATATCTCCGCAATTTTCTCTATGTCCTGCACCGTTCCGATCTCTTGATTCGCGTGCTGGGTGGAGACCAGTATCGTGTCATCCCTGATCGCTTCTTCCAGCTCTTCGATATGGACGAAACCTTCGCTGTCAACGGGAATTTTGCTCACTTCGAATCCCTCTTTTTCCAAGGATACGGCAGAGTGAAGGACTGGAAAATCCTCTATCGCTGAGATTATTATGTGCTTGCCTTTGCCACCCGATTTCTTTGCAACGCCTTTTAAAGCAAGATTGCTGGATTCCGCACTTCCCGACGTGAATACGATCTCCTCCAAATCGGCGTTTAAACCATCTGCTATCACTCCTCTTGCTTCATCAAGTGCTTCTTTGGCATCGATACCCAATGAATAACCGAACTCGGACGTCGGCACGGCGTACTTTTCAAAGAAGTACGGTTCCATGGCCTCCAATACCCTCTCGTCCAATCGGGTGCTAGCAGAGTTATCCAAATATACTATCTCTTCATCCATCTTTATCACCTCTATATGAAAAGTGTTATCTCGGATTCCTTGGCTTCCTTCACGTAGGTTCCAACGGCACAGTACTCCGATATCACGTCGTCTCTCAGATCGTCCTTGGTGATATCCATTATCTCCATGGTCATGTCGCAGGCGAATATCTTACCACCCAGCTCATGATAATCAGTGAGCAAGTCCTCCAAACTTCGAACGTTCTTCTTCTTCATCCTCCTTTTCAGCATCCACTTGCCGAGTCCGAGGAAATTCATCCGAGAAAGGGGACCTTTTTCTAACTCCCCCTTTTTCAAACGTTCCAACCCCCAGAAAGTGAAGTACATTGATACGTCCATGCCCATGGCTAGTGCACCGGTCCCGATTATCAGTGCGCTGTAAACTTTATCCATCTCACCGCTCTGGACTACTAGGGTGGCTTTGTTTTTCTTCTCAGTCATCCCCTTCCTCCTCCGGTATTTTGATCCTTATCCTCCAGTTCTCGTCCGTTCCCTCTACACTGACCAGCTCCAAACCAAGTGAATCCACCGCCATGGGGATCTCCTTTTTCGAAGCGGGGTGCGTCCCGACTATCTCTATCAGATCACCGGGACTGGCTTTTCTGACCGCTTTCCTCGTCTCCACCAGCGGTACGGGACAGGTCTCTCCTGAGACATCTATCCTATTCTGATTCTTTTTAGATCCCTTTTTATCCATCTTATCACTCACTATAATCACTATATAGTGTTTATAATATTTATAATTTTTGTTATGTGATGATTTAGTACGATCTGAGCGAAAATATGATGGTATATAAAAAAGGGAAAAAATTAGAGGATGGATTGGTTAAAAACCCTATTCGAATCTCAGACTTGGACCACTTTTTCGATCTCTGGAATCTTCTGTTTCAGCACCCGCTCTATCCCTGCTTTCAAAGTGATCTGACTCATCGGACAGCCCGCACAAGATCCGGTCAACCTGACCTTGACTATACCGTCATCCGTCACATCGACTAACTCTACATTACCGCCGTCGGCTTGGATACTGGGCCTGATCTCTTCTAGGACCTTTTCCACTTTTTCTTTCATGTTTTTTACACCTTAATAATCACTAAAAAGTGCGTAAAGTATATAAAGCTTTTCGTTATTGATTAAATATGATGCAACAAGTGAAGATACCAGAGGAAAATACGAGGACGAGGATACTCAAACTGTTGCTAGGGAGAGACACAACGGTGATCCAACTAAAAGATATCCTAGATATAAACGAGAGTGCGATAAGAAAACATTTAGAGATACTGGAAAGGATGGGTTTGGTGGAACATGAATTCAAGAAGGTGAAAAGAGGAAGACCGAAAAAGATATTCAGTATCACCGAGGAAGGCAGGGATATCTTTCCGAAAAGAACTGATGTTTTACTTTTTGCTTTCATCAAAGCCGTTAGAGAGAATTACGGGGAGGATGCTCTAGACAAAATATTGGATAACGTTTTCGATGAACTGAAAGAACAGTTCGCAGAGGTCAAAGAAGAGAAAGATTTTGAAGGAGCGATGAAAGAATTGACTGACCTCTTAGAAGATTTCGGGTTCTATGTTGACGTCAAAAAGAAAGACGACCATTACGCTATAACCTACAGGAACTGCGTTTTTAAAGACGCTGCCAAAGAACTCGGTAATAGGTTCTGCAAGATGCACAGGAAACTCATCGAGAACGCCTTAGGTGAGGACGTAACCATAACTCAGAAAAAATCGTTTATCAAAGGGGACCGGGTGTGCTCTCAAAGGATAGAAAAGGTGTGATAGATATGAAAAGACACGATGTGAACGAGATAAAACCAACCGAAGAAAAATTTCTACCGACGAAGTTGATTCAAAAGGAAGAAGTAGAAGTGGTCATACTGCCTTTCGCACCGGGCCAGGGTCTTCCACTGCACACAACACCGGTGGATGTATTCTTCTACATAATAGAAGGTAAGATCACTGTCACCGTCGGAGATGAAACCGAGGAGGCTAAAGCTGGGAATGTAGTTCTCAGCCCAAAGGACATACCGCATACAGTTTCCAACGAGTCGGAAGAAGAAGGAAAGGTCATGGTAGTAAAAACACCGAAGCCGTAAACGTTAGTCCCCGCTCCATATCCCGAGGTCATCTGCCATAGCCTGCTCTTGATAATCCACGTAATTGCTTTCCCTTGAACAGTCTCCTTCTGTATATGCCCTGGCAAGCCCTCTTTTAACCAACTCCCCTCCGAGATCGGTACCGTTACTCAGTTCGACGTAGGCGAGAACTCTTCCGTAATATCCTCGTTTTCCCTCGTTCTCGTCGTATTCCAGGGTCACTTTGTCTCCGATCCAACCCTTGGTAAAATTGGTGGATTTGTGTCCCCAGTATTTTAACCACGTCTCGTTGTCGATACCCTCCCATTCCTCCAGATCTTCCTGTGCCTTTGTTTCCGGTGTATCGATGCCCAGTATCCGCACACTTTCTTCCGTCCCGTTGCTCCATCGTGCCTTGAAGGTGTCTCCGTCTATGACACGTACCACAGAGACCTCGTCGGGCTCAATTTGTTCGGTTAAATCGATGCAGCCTGA
>CAZHUM010000049.1:0-15303 GCA_964535805.1 uncultured Thermoplasmata archaeon | reverse complement strand
CTGCTTCTCCGCAGAGCAGACAAAATGTTTTTCCGTCCTTTTTTACGGTCCGTGTACTCATGACACTCTCACCGCATTTTTCACAGATGTAACTCTCGTGTATGGGTGCGTACTCCGGCAGTGTTACATCCTTTTCTTTTATCTTAAAAAGTTTCTTGGGTTCAATGTCCATGACAAAATGAGATATCTCTTTCGCCATCTCCATCATCTTCTTGCGATCTTCCTGTGTACCCTTCCTATCTTTGACCACTTTTTCAAAGAGTTCGGAATATTTTGGAAATCTGTTTTCCCAATTATCTCTCGAATCTTTTTTCTTCATTATACGTACACCTTTTTCACCGCGTTTAACGAAGGTAGCACCAGTTTTTCCAAGATCTCGATACACCAGTGCATTATTGCCAAAGGTACATCCTGTCACATATTGAACTCCGTCGGAAAAACAGCTGTTGGTTTCTACGATCGTTAGCACATCTTCCATACCATCGTGCTCCAGGTTCAACTTTTGTAGGGCTATCACGGAAGCCTTCACACCCATGGCGAGGCCAGGACAGAAGTGTCCGTGCAGAACGGCAGCCCTTTCAAGTAGTTCTTCATTTTTTCCCTCTCTGACGAGGGTCCATATCTCTTCTCTCGGGCCTGTATCCATTTTAAAATTCTCCTTGTAGCACGAATTTGAAAAGGGTGTTATTATTAAGTTTTTCGATGAAGGTAACACGGAAAGTATATATTATTCGCAATCTTAACACAAACTCGATAACCATGGATAACACGAAACGCTTCGGGGTCTCTGTTCCTCCCGACCTCCTGGAAAAATTCGACGAGAAGATAGAGGAGAAGATGTATACAAACAGGTCGGAGGCTATACGAGACCTGATAAGGGATTTTTTAGTGGAGGAAAAGTGGGAAGATCCGGATGAAGATGTCTACGGCTCTCTCACGCTGGTGTTCGATCATGAAAGGCACGGTATCTCGGATAGACTGACAGACATACAGCACCAGGACCACACGCATATAGTTTCCACTATGCACATACATCTGGACAAGCACAACTGTATGGAGACCATGGCGATAAAGGGTAAGGCGAAGGACGTGAAGAAGATCGCCGACAGGTTGATCTGCACCAAGGGTGTAAAACACGGCAAGCTCATGATGACATCCCTATGAAAACAGATAGAATAGATGATATGAGTGGGTGATGAAAATGCAGGAGATAAAATACGAATCCATCGGTATAATACACACGCCACATAAAGAGCCGAAAGGGACCCCGATCCAGCCATCTGGCGCCCGGGGTGTTAAAGGTAAAGTGGAAGTTTTCCCGGACTTTAAAGATGGGCTCAAAGACCTGGAAGGGTTTTCCCACATAATACTCCTCTATCATTTTCACCTATCAAAAAAACATGAACTCCAGATAAAACCGTACATGCACGATGAAAAACACGGTGTCTTCGCCATGAGGGGGCCCAGCAGACCGAATCCCATCGGTTTGTCCGTTGTGAGATTGATGAAAATAGAGGATGATGTCCTGGACATATCGGATGTGGATGTAGTCGATGGCACACCACTTTTAGATATCAAACCCTATGTACCAAGATTCGACATCTACGACGTAAAGAGCTACGGTTGGCTGGAAGAGAACGTGCATAAACTGGAGAAAACCAAGGACGATGGAAGGTTCAAGGGATAGTGGGAATGTTTAGGCATACCAAAAATATAAATACCATACGCTTTATTAGAGTTTTAGGAACACCTAAAAGGCGGTCAACATGGATATACCCCTAACACACCTAAAAGAAGGAGAAGTTGCGAGGATAGTGAATTTGAGGGGGGGAAGGGTCTTTCAGAGAAGATTGAGGACAATGGGTATAAGGGAAGGTAAAAATATCAAAATCGTTACAAAACATCCTATGGGGGGACCTCTAGTCATAGATATCGGCGGTAGAAACACCACTATCGGAAGGGGTATGGCAGGGCGCATCAGGGTAAGGCGGGTTTGATGAGAAAATTGGTGCTCATAGGGAATCCAAACGTGGGTAAAAGTGTTGTTTTTTCAAGGCTAACAGGTGCAGAGGTGATAGCGTCAAACTACCCTGGCACGACGGTTGATTACTCGGTGGGAAAGCTTCATCTCGGTGATGAGCATTTTAAAGTGATAGATGCACCTGGAACGTATTCGCTAGAGCCAACGAACAAAGCAGAGGAAGTCTCCAAGAAGATGCTGGAAGAAGCGGATATGGTGGTAAACGTCATGGATGCCACCAATATAGAACGTAATCTCTACCTCACTTTAGAACTGCTTGAAAAAAATGTGCCCATGGTGATAGCTCTCAACATGTGGGACGAAGCACAGCATCTCGGTGTGGAGATCAATCTAGAAAAATTCAGAGATATACTTGAGACCCCCGTCGTCCCAACAGTGGCGCTGACCGGAGAGGGTATAAAGGACTTGGTAGATAAAATATCCAGAACAAAACGGGCACCTGATTTTGAAAAAAGGACCGAAGAAGAAAGATGGGTAGAGATCGGCCGTATAATCAAGTATGTAGAACACATAACTCGCAGGCACCATACACTCCGTGATAGGATCTCGGACCTTACTATCAAACCGGTTACGGGGATACCGATCGCATTCGCTGTGATATTTTTCTCTTTCTGGATGGTCCGCTTGATCGGTGAGAATCTGATCGGATTTTTGTTCGAGCCGTTGTTCGAATTATACCGACCTTTTGCCATGTGGATGAGCGACCGGTTGGGCTCTGATATCGCACACGACATACTGATAGGTCAGCTCATAGAAGGTGAGATCGACTACGTTCAATCAATGGGTATGCTGACGACAGGCTTGTTCGTTCCCTTTGGGATGGTCCTGCCGTACATCGTTGCTTTTTATTTTATGTTATCAATCCTCGAAGATTCTGGATACCTGCCGAGATTGGCTACTCTTTCAGACAATATTTTTCACAAGTTGGGGATGCACGGCCACGGTATAGTGCCGGTCTTCCTCGGACTGGGGTGCAATGTACCCGGTGCCCTGGCAACAAGGACTTTAGAAACCAGAAAGCAACGGTTCATATCCGCCACTTTGATGGCGATATCAGTACCGTGCATGGCTCAGACCGCCATGATATTCGGTATCTTAGGTCCATACAGTATCTTATACATCGCGTTGGTGTTTATCACCTTAGTGATCGTTTACGTGATAGCCGGTTTGTTGATGAACAGATACGTAAAAGGGGAGAGTCCGGAGATATTCTTGGAGATACCACCATATAGAAGACCCAGTTTCATTACCATATTGAAGAAGACGTGGATGCGTGTAAGATGGTTTCTCACAGAAGCGATACCGTTTCTTTTCTTAGGGGTCCTGCTGATCAACGTACTATATGCAGTCGGATTTCTTCAATGGCTGGGAAGCTTGTTTTCACCTGTGACATCTGGGATACTAGGACTTCCCAAGGACGCAACCACCGCCCTTCTAATAGGATTCTTAAGAAAGGACCTGGCAGTGGGCATGCTCCTGCCCTTGGATATGACACCGATGCAGCTTGTGATAGCCTCCACGGTCCTGACGATCTACTTTCCATGTGTCGCTACATTCGCCGTATTGATCAAAGAGATGGGTATCAAGGATATGTTCAAATCCGCTGCGATCATGGTCACTACAGCACTTTTGGTTGGAGGTGTTATGAAATTGATATTTATTGGAATATAGGGAGTGTAAGGATGAAAAAGAAAACTATAGAGGAATATATAGAAAAAATCTACGTTATCGAGAAAGGGGATGGAAGAGCTAGAACGGGCGTTATAGCCTTGGAGATGGGTGTCAAGGACTCATCTGTAACAGAGATGATGCAGAAGTTGGAGGATAAAGGTTTGGTTGAGTATAAACCGTACCACGGAGTAACTCTGACCGATTCTGGCCAGGTCATAGCTGATGAACTCATGAAAAAGCACGATGTGATAGCGGATTTTCTCGAGATAATCGGTGTGAAACGTGAATTGGCTGAGATCGATGCCTGTCAGATCGAGCACCATGTGAGTGTTAAAACCATGGATAGATTGGAAAAGTTCGTGGAGTTCATCAACGATGCCCCTCAGGATCCCAGGTGGATTGAGCACTTCGATCATTACGTTGACACGGGGGAGCGGGTGGAGTGTAATTTTTATGAAATAGATTCAAAAAACGGATAGGTGAACACGAGTGAAAGCAACCATAGTTTATGACAACACGGCTTATGAAAAGGGGTTGAAGACGGATTGGGGGTTTGCTGCTCTGATAGAGACCGAGGGTGTTCCTAAGATACTGTTCGATACTGGAGGAGACGGAAATATTCTACTGAACAACATGAAGAAGTTGAACATCGACCCGGTGGATATCGATGAGGTGTTCATATCACACGCACACTATGACCACACTGGAGGGCTGTCCGGTTTCCTTACAGAGAATGATAACGTAAAAGTCTGGGCTCCTCCATCTTTTCGGGGTGTGAAGAGAGCAAAGGAAGTGATCTACGTTGATGAGCCAAGGGAATTGCATCCCGGGGTTTACTCTACAGGTGAGCTGGAGCGGATCGAACAATCACTTTGTGTGAAAACAGAGAACGGGATTGTGATCATCGCGGGATGTTCCCACCCGAAGATGGAGGATATACTGAAGACCGCCTCTCAATTTGGTGAAATCTATGGGATCATCGGAGGACTGCATGGAACGAGACCAGAGTTCCTCAGTGAGTTAAAGATTATATGTGCAACACACTGCACTCAACAGAAGAAGAGGATGAAAGCCGTGTACCCTAAAACTTACAAAGAAGGGGGTGCGGGTAGAGTGATCGAGATATGAATAACGAGAGGATAGCTTACGGACCGGTCCCCTCCAGGCGTTTGGGTCAAAGCCTGGGTATCAACAACATACCTCCGAAGATATGCACATATTCGTGCGTTTACTGCCAGCTGGGTAGGACGATAGATATGCGTGTTGATAGGGAAAAATTCTACAGCGTTGATGAAATTTTGGAGGGTGTGGAAGAAAAAGTGGACAACGCAGTTGAAAACGGAGAGACCATCGATTATCTCACCTTCGTACCCGACGGGGAGCCAACGCTGGATATCGACCTGGGAGAGGAGATAGATGCCGTCAAAGAACTGGGATACGATATCGCCGTGATATCCAACGCATCCCTTGTATGGGATGAACACGTAAGAGAAGAGCTCTCCAGGGCGGATTGGGTTTCATTGAAAATGGATGCCGTAACCCCAGATACATGGAAGAAGATCAACCGACCCCATAAAAGGCTAGATCTAGATGAGATCATGGAAGGTATCTATGATTTTGTAGATATTTTCTCAGGAGAAATGAACACCGAGACGATGCTGATCACGGGAGTGAACGACGATGCAGATGAATTGAAAAAAACCGCAGAGAAGATACACGATATCGGAGTAGAAAGGAGTTATATCTCGATACCTACGCGACCGCCTGCAGAGGAATGGGCGAACTCTCCACCTGAAAGTAAGATCAACCAGGCGTATCAGATATTCAGAGAAGCTGGGATAGATGTCGAATATCTCATCGGGTACGAAGGGGACGCCTTCGCTTCTTCTGGTGATCTAAAGGAGGACCTGTTGAGTATAACTTCGGTGCATCCCATGAGAGAGAGACAGATAGATGAACTGCTCTTTAAATCCAGCGGAGATTGGAGAACTGTAAAAAAGTTGGTAGAAGAAGGGTTGTTAACAATGACAGAATATAACGGGGAAAAATTCTATATGAGAAAGTTGGATTGAGAAATGTTAGGTTAGAATATGACGGAAGACATAGAAGAATGGGAGAACGAAAAAGGTATCGAATTCATGGAACGCCTGGGGTTGAAGAGAGGGGATAGAGTACTTGATTTCGGTGCTGGATACGGTCATTACAGTATCCCCGCTGCTAAGGTTATCGGTGAAAGTGGTGTGGTTTACTCTGTGGATAAAAGAGAAGAACCGCTATCGGCAATAGCCGACAAGATATCGGACCATGAACTGACGAATATCAGGGTAGTTAAGAACTCTGACGATGTCAAACTGAAATTGAATCCTGACGTCGTAGATGCGGTGCTTCTATTCGATATACTGCACTACATGGAGGAGGAAAAAAGGAGCAAGCTCTACAGAGAGGTATATCGAGTCCTTAAACAAGGGGGACAGCTGTTCGTTTACCCGAAACACACCCAGGATGATTATCCCATGGGCGAATTCAAAGACATGAAGAACGAAGACGTGGTAGATGAGATAGAGGAAGTGGGGCTCTCTCTTAACGAAAAGATCTGTGGAGAGATCGCACACGATGAAGAGGTTGCTCAGGGATGTGTGTTCAAATTCGTGAAACCCGACGATTGACGTACGATGATAGGTGAAGATATGGAGACCAAAGCAAAACCATTCGATGAAGAAAGTGAAAGATATGAGAAATGGTTCGATAGGAACCGAGCGATCTATCGATCGGAGCTGAAGGCAGTGGAAGAACTGCTGCCCGAAGGTGAGAAATGTATCGAGATCGGGGTGGGCAGCGGCAGGTTCTCGGAACCGTTTTCGATCGAATTCGGAGTCGACCCCTCGGAAGAGATGCTGAAGATCGCAAAGGATAGAGGTGTCCAGGTGATCAAGGGGATCGGGGAGAAGCTTCCCATAAAAGATGATGAATTCGATCTAGTACTGATAGTCACAACGATATGTTTTTTCGAACACGTAGAAAGAGCATTGGATGAAGCGAATCGAATATTGAAACCGGGTGGTGAGATAATAATAGGTTTCATAGATAAGGGAAGCCCATTGGGGAGAGAGTATCAAAGAAAAAAAGAACAAAACGTGTTCTACAGGGAAGCACAGTTCTTCTCCGTTGACCAGGTTGAGAACTCACTGAACGAAGCTGGATTCTCTGATTTTGAATACGTGCAAACTGTATTTCATGGATCGGATCCTGTTGAGAAAATTGAAGAAGTAAAAAATGGGTACGGAGAGGGGTCTTTCGTGGCCATCAAAGGGAGGAAAGAAAGTGGATAGCAGGGACGAATGTAAATGGTATCAAGTATGCCCGATGAAGAGATTCTACGAAGAAGGAAAGATAGAGAGAAAATGGGTGGATCTGTACTGTAAGGGTGACTGGTCCAGCTGCATCAGATATCAAAAAGAAGAAAGGGGAGAGTATCACCCCGATAACATGCTTCCTAATGGTGAGGTGAGGGAAGGACTAGTTGATTAGGTAAGGAAAAACTTTAATTATTACACATATGTGTATTAATGAAATACAATGCAACCAAAAAGGAGGTGAGAAAAAATGGCAGGAAGAGGTGGCGGACAAGGCCGGGGACAAGGACAAGCTGGCGGAGGACGTGGAAGACAGCCAGGTGGACGTGGAATGGGACCCGCAGGCAAGTGTAAGTGCCCAAACTGTGGACACGAAGTAGAACATCAAAGAGGAGTTCCTTGTTACGAGAGAGATTGTCCAAAGTGCGGTACCAAGATGATCAGACCTTAGACAGACAGATGTCCAACAAATTAACCCCTTTTCTTTCTTATTCTATCCTTCATTTTAACTAAAACCCCATAATTTTTTTGGTAAACCAAAACTTTTTATATCCCACCCTTTTTTGTTTAATCGATGAAGAAGATAGTTGTGATGAGCGGAAAAGGTGGAGTAGGGAAAAGTACCGTTGCGGCAAATCTAGCTTACAAGCTGGCAAGTGAAGGTAAAAAAGTCGGAGTTTTCGACTGTGATTTCCACGGTCCGTCTATACCGAAGATGTTCGGTGTTAAAGAGGATCAGTTGGGGATGGAAGGAGAAAACAAGATAAGACCAGTGCCCGTATCGGAAAATCTGAGTGCCGTGTCCATGGAATTTTTGTTACCTGATGATGATTCAGCTGTGATATGGAGAGGGCCGTTGAAGATGAAAGCCATGAAACAGTTCATGGAGCAGGTCGAATGGGGAGATATCGATTATCTCATAGTCGATCTGCCGCCTGGGACCGGTGACGAACCGCTCAGCATAGCTCAACTAATACAGGACATCGACGGTTCAGTCGTAGTCACGACACCCCAGGATGTGGCACTTCAAGCAGTTAGGAGATCTATAAACTTCTCCAGAAAGGTGGGCATGCCCGTTCTAGGCGTTGTAGAGAATATGAGCGGTTTGACGTGCCCCAACTGTGGTGAGGTCATAGACGTATTCGGGTCTGGTGGTGGAAAATCCATGTCAAGTGATCTGCAAGTTGACTTCCTGGGAAGCATTCCATTGGATCCTGAGATAATGAAGAGCGGGGAGAAGGGTAAAACATTCATAAACAGCGATTCAGATTCCTCTAAGATATTTGATGAAATCGTAAAAAAGATCAAGAAAAAAATAGGTGAATAAGATGAAAATAGCAGTATCAGCGTCCGGTCCAGATGTAGAGTCAACAATCGATCTTCGGTTCGGTAGATGTCCGTACTTTATCATAGTAGATACGGAAGAAGACGAAGTAGAAACATGGGTGAATAAGCACAAAGACGGTATGGGCGGTGTAGGTCCACAGGTAGTTCAATCGCTTGTAGAGATGGACGTAGAAACGTTGATAACAGGCAATCTAGGTCCGAATGCGAGCAGGGCTTTAGATTCCGCTGAGATCGATGTTTACACAGCGGAGGGTAAGATATCCGATGCGATCGAGAGTTTTAAAAAGGAAGAGTTGGAAAAACTTGAGTCCCAAACCGTCGGAGGCCATTTCGGTAAACAGGGTGGAAGAAGATGATCCTTGCATTCCCGACTTTGGGGAACAAAGGTTTGGAAGAGAAGATCAGTCCCCACTTCGGACGTGGTGACACTTTCACCCTCTACGATACCGATGACGGCAGCTTGGAAGTCATAGCAAATACAAGCCGTCACAAGGGAGGAAAGGGAGACGCACCGGATCTCTTGGCAAAAAAGGGTGTCGATGTGATGATCTGCTCCGACCTGGGTCGAAGGGCTGTGAGCTTGTTCGATGACCACGGCATCAAGGTTTACAGCGGTGCATCTGGAAGGGTAAAAGATGCCCTGGAACTATGGAAAGAGGGAAAATTACAGGAGACCGGCCAGGACGATGCCTGCGCAGAGGGGAAACATTTTCAGGGATAGTTGATCTTCTCTTACGATCGATCATGACCGATAAAATAGAAAGAAGTGAGATATATGAATATCGTAATAGCCAGTGGAAAGGGGGGAACTGGAAAGACATTTATCGCGACCAATCTAGCGGTAACACTCGACAGATTGGGTAGAAAAGTCACATATCTCGATTGTGATGTGGAAGAGCCAGATGGACATCTGTTCTTAAAACCGGATATCTACGAGAAAAGGGACATAACATTGGAATCTCCGGTCGGGGTGGATGAGGAGAAGTGTATCGCATGCGGTAGATGTGCTGAAGCGTGTAAATACAATGCTATCGCGATGGTGAAAGATGAAATACTTTTCTTCCCGGAACTGTGCCATGTGTGCGGTGCGTGTTCGATCGTGTGCCCAACCGATGCGATAATAGAGAAAGAAAAGAATATCGGCGTGCTGAAAAAGGGCAGGAGCGGCAGTATAGAAGTGGACTACTCGCTTTTAAAGACGGGCGAGGGCGGTATGTCACCCAGGTTGATCAACGAAGTGAAAGAGCAGGCAAAAGGCGGGGTTAATGTGATAGACGCACCGCCTGGTACTGCATGTCCAGCTGTAGAATCCGTAGCTGGTGCGGACCTCGCCGTTCTGGTGACGGACCCGACTCCGTTCGGAATAAACGATCTGAGATTGGCGGTCAACATGTGCAGATCGATCGGTTTGGAACCGGTTGTCGTTGTCAACAGGGCGGAATACCGGGATAACAAACTGAAGAAGTACTGTAAGAAAGCCGAACTGGAGATAGTGGGAGAGATACCTGACGACAGAAAGATCGCCGAGGTCTATTCTATAGGTGACATCGTGGTGAACGAGCTCGATGAATACAAAAATCTGTTTGAAGAGATAGCGAAAGACCTTGAGATGATGGCACAAGAAGATAGAGAGTTGAAACCTCCTGAGAAGATAGAGTACAAGGGAGAAAAGATGCGGTCTTCAGACATTAGGATCGAAGCGGGAAAGAAAGGTGGAAGAAAGGCAAAGGAACTCGTTGTCATCAGCGGTAAAGGGGGTACTGGTAAAACTTCATTGACAGCAGCCTTTGCTGCATTGAATAAGAAAACTACGATTTCAGACTGCGACGTCGATGCAGCCGATCTGCATCTGATAACGGATCCGCAGGTGACCCAGAGCGGCCTGTTCAGCGGGGGATTCTGCGCAGAGATAGATCAGGATGCTTGTACCAGCTGTGGTAAATGTCATAAGTACTGCAGGTTCGATGCGGTGAACAGGATCGAAGAGGATGGAGATGTACGGTTCGAGATCGATGAATTCGCATGTGAGGGCTGCGGGGTCTGCGGTATAGTTTGCGAGGACGATGCTGTCATTTTGGAGGATGCTGTGAACGGAGAGTGGTTCGTCTCCGAGACAAGGTTCGGGCCTATGGCACACGCAACGTTAGGCATCGCTGAGGAGAACACTGGTAGGCTGGTCACCGTTGTAAGAGAGAAGGCACAGGATGTCTTCTCATCGAAATCTGATATAAACGATGACATAATTGTGGATGGAGCACCCGGAACCGGATGCCCCGTGATCGCTTCTATAACCGGAGTGGATTACGCCCTGATAGTCACCGAACCGACGGTGTCCGGGATACACGACATGGAGCGGGTCATCGACGTGGCAAAGCACTTCGGTGCGAAGGCGGGTGTCATAGTCAACAAATCAGATCTGAACGAGGACATGACCGAGAAGATAATCGAGATGAGTAAAAAAGAGGGAGTTGAATTCCTTGGTAAGATACCTTACGACAACTCGTTCACCGAGGCACAGATGGAGAAAAAAAGTGTTGTCGAGTACACCGATAACGAAACGACTAAGGCCATAGAGGGTATATGGTCGAAGATCAAGAGAGATATTTTGAAGTGAAAGATACCTCATGATAATACGAATATATTTTCTATCGGAAAATAAGAACATAGCATAAATCTATTTATAAACCATATTCTATATCTGATCAAGGAGGAAAGTCGATAACATGCTAATAAGAGGTGTTAGCGGATATGAGTGAAAAGGAAGGTGAAGTACATATGGCCACATGCATATGTCCCAACTGCGGATATGAAACGGAGCATAGAAAGGAAAAACCCTGCTATCAGATATCCTGCCCTCAGTGTGGTACACTGATGCAGCATCTGTGATTACTACTTGATAACGATATCACCCATATTTACGCCGAGATCGTCAGCTATAACCGGACACTTGGCTTTGAGTAAAAAGAAAATGTTCAAGTCTTCGACTTCGCTAAGAGCTTCGTAATTACCCTGGCCTTTGCTGATGATCAGATCTGCTTTTTTCATCCTTTGAATGAACTCTTCCGAATCCCTATGTGGGGTGACACCCGGGGCTCCGTTGCTTACCTCTTCGATCTTAGCGATCTTATCCAGCCCCACCGTTTCGGCATCTTCTTTTGTCGCATCGTTCAGTATTGGACCGTCCTTGATCACGAAAATGATATTCTTACCCTCGAGCTCTTCGATCAGAACCTTGTCGAATACTATCTCACCGGTGTTGTCTCCCAGGTAGATGATCTCCTCTGCATCGTCTAGAGATTTTTTCAGATTTTCATAGTTATTTATTGATGGATCCTGAACCAGCACCTCTTTTACAGTGCGGTCTAAGTCGAAGTTGGAATTCGGTCCAAAGTCGATTATATTGCCGGCTATGGCCAATTTGACAGCAGTCAGCAGTCTATCATCGGACCCATCGAGCATCCCCTTGAGGGTGGGGTACATATAGAGCGCTCTGTCGTTGTATTCATCCTTAACTTTCTTGTAAGGATCGTGGTTCTTGGTTATCTTTCTCACAATGTAGTGAACTCTGTCCGCGATGTGGGGTGGTTTCTTCCCCTCGAAGTTCATGGTGCTTAGTTCTTTGTTTATCTTTCTCAAGACTTCCAACTGGACTTCTTCATCACGGGTAGCCATCCTGCTAGCTTCCAGCGCCTGTCTCAGAAAACACGGGATGCAGTCTAGATATACTTTCATCGTTATCGATGGTAGATACGTATCCGAGCACTATATATGTTTTGGTAAACCTAAACATCGAAACACAACTTTTTTAAGAATCTTTGTGAGTTAAAGGAACGATAACATGATAAGAAAACACGCTTTCTTCACGGGAAAGGTGCAGGGTGTCTTTTTCAGAGCGAACACAAGGGATAAAGCGAGGAAGGAGAACGTCAAAGGCTGGGTGAAAAACCTTAGAGACGGGAGAGTGGAAGCCGTGTTCGAGGGAGCGGAAGAAGATGTGAATGAAGTCATAGAATGGTGCAAGTACGATCAACCCCATGCCATAGTGGATGATGTGGAAGTAATAGATGAGGAACCGACCGGAGAATTCGACGAGTTCTTCGTTAAGCGGTGACCGATGAAACATCGAGGGGGGTGGATCGTGAATGGGAGAGCAACCAGGGAGAGAATATGGTAGAGTTCACCTCGATTCCTTCCTAACCCATGTTTCCAGAAAGGGGTCAACGATGCGTTCTTTATACAAAATCCCTTTACGTTCAAGGCTTTTCAAAGCCCTCTGTACGTTTGAACTTCCACCCAACCCGTATTCCTCTATAGTATCATTTGAATACGGATTCTCATGGTTCGCTAAGGCTTCTAAAGTCCTTCTGTGTAGTGCACTGGTTATGTTGTTCCAGACTTCTTCTATGTAGATGTCGTTCTCTATCATGATATCTATTAATTCATCTAATGATCTTGGTTCACGACCCGACTTATTTTGATTCCAGAGCTCAAAACAGAGTTCTTTGGTCCTCATGGGATGACCTTTCGTTAGGTTGAGTATTTGTTTAATTAATGATGGATCGGTCTCCACGTCGGTCTTTTCGAATTCATTTAAAATATAGTCTTCGAAGATACCTATAGGTATGTGTTCTAATTCCATCACCTTCGTTGATTTGAAGAAGGGCTTATCTCCACTTTCGAACATCTCTTTAAGCATGTGAACTTGGGAACCACTGAATATGTATGTAACTCTGTCCTGCTCCTGTATAACCGACCTGAACAGTCTTTCCAAAGTGTCTCCATCAAGAGTTCTGACCCGTTGAAACTCGTCCATGGCGATGACTATATCGATGTTCTTCTTTTCAGCAACTTTTTGAGGAAATTTAAGAGCCATTTCAAGGTCTTTTTGATCGTCTACGACCCTTACGGAAACGGATATCCCGCCGTCCTGAGTCGGCGTGAACGTCGGTCTTAAAGATAGGAGGGTATCTTTCACGAAAGAGAAACCCTTTTCAAGTGAACTGTAAGCACTCTCTATCGAGGAGCCGATTATATTACTAGCCAGGTCTTTGATACTGTTTACTTTGTTGAAATCCAGGTATATCGTGGTGCGATCTTCCATCCGTCTGAACGACTCTAAAATCAGACTGGATTTTCCATAACGCCTTGGAGAATAAATGGTGATATTCTGTCCACTTTTTACAGTTTGTAAGATAGTTTTGATCTCTTCTTCTCGATTTATGAAGCTTTCACCCTTAGCTATGAGTCGATATTCGAATGGATTCATGCTTTATACACCTTTTTGTATTATACATTATTGTATTATACATTTATGTATAAATAATTTATGGAGATGGTGCTTAGTGAATTTTGGGTCCTGTAGAGAGAAAAGTAATCAAAGGCCTTCTTTTTCCTCCAATAAACTCTCCACTGTCCTGATCTCCATCATGTTGGTGATCCCTTTTACAGGCTGTGGTACTCCCGCCGTGATGATCAATTTGTCTTCTTTATCGGCGATCCCCTTTTTATAGAGGTACTCGCCGGTGGCACACACCATCTCATCGACGTGCTCCGGGAATTCGATGTAATAAGGTGTCACACCCCAGACGAGTGATAATCTTCTTTGGACGTTCTTGAAATCGGTGAATGCGATTATGTCCGTGTCCGGTCTGTACTTGGCTATCTTGTGTGCCGTGTACCCAGAAGAAGTGTGAACCACGATGTAGCGTGCGTCGATATCCCTGGATGCCTGCCATACGTTCTTCGCTATGATGTCGGCGACATCCCTGCTCTTGTACTTCACCGTCGGCCTCACATCCCCTATCAAAAAGTTCTCCATCTTCTGGACCACCTCGGACATGAAGAGCACCGACTTTACAGGGTACTTGCCTATGGCGGTTTCCTCGGAGAGCATCACCGCATCAGAGCCGTCACGAACGGCGTTGGCGACATCGGATACCTCGGCTCTCGTAGCTCTAGGGCTCTCAGCCATGGACTTTAGCATCTGTGTAGCCACGATAACCGGTTTCTCTTCGCGATTGCACTTTTCGATTATTTCTTTCTGTAAAAGGGGGACTTCCGAAGCTGGAACCTCTACACCCAGGTCCCCTCTTGCGATCATGATGCCGTCGGAGATTTCCAGCACCTCGTCCAGATTTTCCACCGCTTTCATGTGTTCGATCTTGGAGATAACGTGCATGTTCGCATTTTTCTGTTTTAAAAGATCCTTGATTTTCTTTACGTCCTCACCACTCTTTATGAACGAAGCCGAGATGAAATCGAATCCGTTCTCTGCAGCGTAGTGTATGTCTCTCACGTCTTTTTCCGTCGGAGCAGTCAGTCCTATATCCTTCCCCGGAACGTTGATCGACTTCTTCGACGATATCGGACCTCCGTATATCACCCTGCACAGAACTTCTTCACCTGTTTCTACGACTTTGAGTTCCACATCTCCATCCGCTAAAAGGACGGTATCTCCCTTCTCGAGTTTTTCGAACATCTCTGGATAATCCACCGACAGCCTTCCACGGTCCCCGACGATATCATCAGAAACGAGACGTACATCGGTATCATTTATCAGCACGGTGTCGTCCTCAACCTCTCCCAGACGTACCTCGGGACCCTGGGTGTCCATCATGATACCGACTTTATCCGAGATCTTTCTGATGCTCTTCATCACTTCTAGATGCTCTTCGTGGGTGCCGTGAGAGAAGTTCAACCTGGCGATGTTCATACCCGAATCTATCAACTGCTGGAGTGTTCCCGGGGAGTTGGACGCGGGCCCTATGGTGCAGATGATCTTTGTCTTTCTGATGGTCATGCGAAGCATAAAAGAGGGGGTGAGCTTATAATTCTTTAGCAGGGCTCCGGAACGTAAATTATATATAGAACCTCTTACTAATTAATAAACAC
>CAZHUM010000048.1:0-15630 GCA_964535805.1 uncultured Thermoplasmata archaeon | reverse complement strand
TCTTCTTTCTCTTCCACCGCTTTTTTCCCTTTCTCATCTACCTTCTTTTCTTTGGGCTTAGGTGGGATGATCTCTACCTCGTCGGGAAGTTTTGCATTCGGATCCATGATCTGCACTGTTACACCAATAACACCCAATTTCAATTTCGCAGTTTCAAAACCTTCGTGCATCCACTTCTTCTTCTCCTCCCCGCAGTGCTTTATGTGACCTTCGACGAATTTTTCTACCCTGTGCCTAGGGCCTGTAATCTTACCCGATAAAATGATCTGACATCCTCTTGCCCCAGCCTTCATTATCTCTCTAACCATGGAGTGGCCAGCTCTTCTAAAGTGCCAGCCTCTTTCCAAGTCGTTGGCGAGTTTTCCAGCCATTATCTGAGGATTCAACTGGGGTACTTTTACCTCTTGGACTTCTATTTGTGGATTGTCAAAGTCGAACATATCCTTTACTTCACTTGTCAAGGCTCTGATCGATCTTCCTTTCCTGCCTATGACCAAAGCCGGTCGTTGGATCTTAAGTGTTATCCTGGTCCCCATGGGTGTTCTCGATACATCGCAGCCGCCGAAACCTGCTCTCGATGTCTTCTCCTTCAAGAATTCCTTTAGGAGGACTTTGTTCATATTCTCATCTATAAATTTAGTTTCTCTTGCCAATTTTATTCCTCCTTTTCCTGCAGGATTACCTCTAGGTTCGTCGTCTTTGTGTCTGAAGGAGTGGTCCTACCGTGAGCCCTGGGTCTGAACCCCTGAATGACTTCTCCTCTTGAGGCGGATAGTCCTATTATCTTCATATTATCAGCATCTAATTCTTTGAACTCGGCATTACCCTGCGCTTCTTCTATTATCCTTTTAATATTCGTGGCAGCTTTGACAGGATATCGCCCCGGGCCGACCCCTTTATTGTGAGCTACCCTCTTGTTGTGCTTTCTGAAGGGTACCGCCCTCTTCTTCTCTATCACTTCATCCAGGACATCCAAAGCCATGCTTACGTCCATACCTCTGAGCATATTGCATATCTCTACGGATGCCTTTGGAGAGATCTGTAGTTCCTTGCCGTAGGCCTTAGCGGTATTTTCTGGGTCCGGATCCATAGTGTATCCCATCTTATCGACCTCACTTCAAAGGTATATATTTCGAGGACCTGGTCGCACCAACACCCGGTCCGGAATGTTGCACGGATTTCCTGGTCAAGGCGAACTCACCTAGATAATGACCTATCATCTCCGGTTCAATCCTAACGAGAACGAATTCTTTTCCGTCGTGAACGGCTATCTTCTTATCGACGAATTGAGGCAGTATCAGCATCTCTCTCCTGTGTGTCCTGTAAACGTCTTTGTCCTTTTTCTCGATAGTGGATAAAAATGCTTTCTCTTCTTTGTTGAGGCCTCTTTTGAGGCTGCGTCGTGCCCGTGCAGGAAGTACCTTGGCTAACTCATCCAAACTCATGGACTGTAATTCTTCCAGGGTATGACCCCTGTACTTGAATTCCTTCTTCCTGCGGCTTTTGATCTTTCTTCTCTTCTTCTTGGCCATATTAACTACCTCTTCTCCTTGGCTTCTTTCATCATCTTCTTCTTGGACTTCTTGGACTTGATACGTCCGACCTTTCTTCCTGGTGGTGCGTTGGAAGAAACTGTCGACGGAACACCCACGTGTTGGTGATCTCCACCACCGTGTGGATGGTTGACTGCGTTCATGGCGATCCCTCTGACCTTTTTCGTTCTCTTTGCTTTACTCTTGTAAGCGTGATATTTCTTACCTGCTTTGGCGAAGGGTTTGTCTTTGTGCCCTCCTCCTGCGATGATGCCGACGGTCGCCCGACACCTGCCGTCTATGGGTTTGAAATTATCTGAAGGCAGACGTACGAATGTCTTGTCCCTGCCGTGGGATATGATCGTACCGTAAGTTCCCGATGATTTGACTAATTTTCCACCGTCCAAAGGTTCTAGTTCTATGTTGGTTACGAACATCCCGATGGGTATCTTATTCAACGGGAGAACGTTGCCCCTTTTTACTTCTGCCTTCGGCCCGACCTGGATTTTCTGACCGACCCTTAATCCGTAGCTAGCTAGCATGAAGCTGGTTTCGCCGTTGTCGAATTCGATCTCAGCCAACGGTGCACTCCTACCGGGTGAGTGATGAAGGTCCACAACGACTCCTTCAGTCTCCTGAGTCCTTGGATATCCTGGTTTAGCCAGGTGTCTGTGACTCGGCGAGCGGTAAGTTGATGAACCTCTTCCTCTCCTCTGAGGTATGATCCTTTTACCCATCTAGAACACCCCTATCCTCATGCCGATCTCTTCGGCTGAATATTCACTCGAAAACTTAACGGTAGCTCTTTTACCGTGTTTGTCTATTCTAGTGTTCACTTTATCCACTTTCACTTCAAAAATCTCTTCCACAGCATCAGTTATCTGTAGCTTGTTCGCTTTTAGGTTGACAACGAACTCTAACTTGTTCTCATCTTCCATCAATATCATCGTTTTTTCTGTAACGTATGGATACAAGACTATCTCGTGGGGTGAATTATATTTTATACTCATATCTACCAATCCCCCATCTGATTGAGTGCCTTAACACTGCATAAGATCAATCTTCCCATGTCCCCACCGGGTGCAAGGTCTTCGACTGTTACTGTGTCTGGATCCTTGATATCTACACCGTTAAGATTTGAGAAAGCTTGTACGCTCTTACTACCCTTGGGTAAAACAACCAAGATGCTTTTGGGGATCTTGTACTTTCTCCCCCTCATAGTCCCCTTTCCAGCTCTTATTTTTACTCCATCACATGCTCTCTGAACATCTGAGTAAACACCCAATTTCTCAAGTATATCTACAGCATCTTCCGTTTTCTCTATGTCTTCAACACCCTTCTCTAAAACAATAGGTAAAGTAATCTTTTCATCGTCGATCTTGTGGCCCCTTCCCATAACGAGATTCATCTGAGACGTTGCTGCTAAGGCTGATCTTCTAGCCTTTCTTTTTTCTTTCTTGTTCAATTTTTTACCGAGCTTTTTCTCGATCTTAGGGGGATGAGCTCTGCGTCCGCCAACGTTGTTGGGTGATTCGGCCGCCCTGTTACGATACTGTGTCATCCTTTGGACCCTAGCGATACCTCTGCCTTTACCTGCTTGGCTCGTGGCGTGCCTCATACCCGCCTCGGGTGATGGCCCATAGGGCTGTCTTCTGTTTGACTGCATAGAAACCACTGCACGATGAATAAGGTCGGGTCTGATGTCCTCGTCGAAAGGTGCGGGGAGATTAAGACTTCCCTTCTTTTTGCCTTCAAGCGTGTATATATTAGCTTTCATTCACTCACACCCCCTGTTTTGATTCCTTGGAGATATACGGCATCTGGGGTTCATGTACTTCCACTCCGCTCAATCTGACAGGATCTCTCATAACTACAGTCCTCTTAACCGGCCCCGGTATAGAACCATGTAAAAGAACATAGGAATTCTGCAACTCTCCGTAGTTTACGAACCCTCCTGCAGGTGTTATCTCTTCTCCGTCCTCCCCTATCTTTAACACCCGTTTATTGAACTCCGTTCTTTGATGAAAACCGGTTTGACCCGCCTGGGGAACCGTGGGTCTCGTGTACCCAGGTATGAAAACTCCCGTGGTTCCCACGTTACGCCTGGATTTGCTGTTTTTGTGATGCAGCAGTTTGACACCCCATCTTTTAACATGACCTTGAGTACCCTTTCCCTTGGTTATTGCGGAAACGTCCACCATACTGCCTACCTTTGTAAAATCACCATATTTCAACTCTTTACCTAAATTATCTTGAGCAAAATCGATCCTTTCAGCGATAGTTCCCCCACCGACTCTAAGTTCCATGATCTCCGGCTTCTTGCTTGGAACACCGGTGACCTTCTCAGGGTGGGTGTGTACGATGATCCTTACTTCGTCAACCACATCTCTGTCTATCTTCTTCCACATAGCCTTGGTATCGTATGATTTAGGAATCGGTAATCTTCTTTTTAAATTATCATCTACTTTGTCAGCCCATACCTCTCCTTCAGTTTTCAACCCATCGTGTGTCTCCCTATAAAATCTTATACCGCTCACTTTGACCGGAGGTATCTCTATTACCGTCACTGGCACTCTAACTTCCTGGCCTGATGTTGTGCTTGTCGGTCTGTAGTCGATGATGAAGGCGTGTGTCATACCGGCTTTGAATCCGGGAAAGCCCTGTACCTTCGGACCTTCGGTTATCTCTGGCCATGACCTTATCTTAGGCGTCATGCTCGGTGCACGTTTTCTGGGTGAATAACCCATTGATCCTCTGCGTGGATGATGTTTGTCTGCCATAGTTACACCTCTAAATCTTTGAATCGCAACGCGACGCAAATAGTTTCCATATATCTCCTTACCGTGACGCGCTTCGCTGGGATCCTAAAGGATTGCCCATCACGTCTGGTTTAGAGACGAGGTAGAACCTCATTAAATGGGTGGTTTATATAAATGTAACGGTCACACTGAAGGTAAAAAAGCGGAATCAGGGAGATGTTAAGATTTTCATCATACAAAAAAACCTAGGAAGGGTTTTGTGGAGATGATTTAGATATCAAGTTCTATGTCCAACTTTTCTACGAGCTCTTTGTACCGGTTCCTGACCGTCACTTCCGTGACATTTGCGATCTCGGCGATCTCGTTCTGTGTCCTTTTGTCTCCGTAGTTGATCGACGCGATGTATATCGCCGCTGCCGCCATACCAGTTGGACCTTTACCGGAAACCAGATTTTTCTCCTCTGCCATCTTGAGTATCTCCTCGGCCCTTTTCTTTACTTCACCTCTCAAGGACAGCGTGTTGCAGAACCTCTGAAGATATTCTTCGGGTCTAGAAGGCTTCATCTTGAGCACCATCTTCCTGCTAAGGAATCTGTAGGTCCTACCGATCTCTTTTCTGTTGTATTCGCTGTTCTCTGCGAAATCGTCCAGCATCCTGGGTATATTCTCCAATCTACACACGACGTACAACAGGGAAACTAATATGATCTTGATGCTCCTACCCCTTATCAAATCCTTTTCCACGGCTTCGCGATATAGGAAAGCTGTCTTTTCTACAACGTTAGAGGGTAGTTCCATTATCGAACCCATCCTCTTCAACTCTTTCAAAGCAGATGCCAGATTTCTCTCTTTCCCACCTGAAATCCTTGTCCTTCTCTGCCATTTTCTTAACCGATATATTTGAGCCCTGTTAGTACCTGATATGGTTTTTCCGTAGGAATCCTTGTTCCTTCTATCGATACTCGTCGATAGACCTTTATCGTGGAGCATTTCTGTCATAGGTGCTCCTGTTCTCGCTCGATTCTCCTCCTGCACCATATCAAACGAACGCCATTCAGGTCCTTTATCTATGTAGACATCCTCGATAACGAGTCCACACTCATCACACACCAGCTCACCTCTGTCGTAGTCTTGTGAGAGACGTCTAGACCCACATTCTGGACATTTTGTAGTCTTCTCCACTTCTATTTCTCTCTTACCTTTTACTTCAGCTTTTGTGGTCATGATTATCTTTTTCTTTTTTTTTATATCTCCTATGCTTAGGGAAAGCTATGGGCACCAACGTCCATAGTACGCCTATCCCGACTAGCCCCTGGATAGGAAGTACGTCGAAAACCGTTTATCCACGCCCCTACTTACTTCAAAAGCGATTCATGGGTGTACTCTGTGTGCCCAGTTTTATATTTGTAGGATGTTCTATATATAATTTGCTATCATTTGTACACATTTTAGGTGTTTCTGTTCATTTTAAGATCAAAATTCCCAATAATCGCCAAGTATGTTCTTCAGGTCCTGAACGGTATCCACCATGCTCTTCCTGGGTTCACCGTCAAAACGACCTATCTTTTGGTCATCTGGTGTTGGTATGTCTAGATCCATCGTTCCCTTCAACATGGCCAACCATCCATCCAATACCACGAGACCGTATCCCGATAGAAATAGATCGATGTGCTTCGCACCCACGTTTTTAGATGTCTCTCTAGTTACCGCTCCGAGGTACACGAAACCGTTCATATCTAGTGCTAGATCGGTCAGAGAATCCTGGTGGTGTGGGTCGGAACCTCCGTTCCTGATGAGCACGTCGGGCTTGAACTGCTCGACCACTGTTATTACAACTTCTTCGAAAGCGCATCTGTATTCCGCTATATTGGAGTCCCTAGGTAGCGGTATGTTCACACTGTATCCCTCTCCATCTCCATCTCCTATCTCGTGTACGTATCCTCTCCCTGGATAAAGGGTTCTAGGGTCTTGATGTAGCGAGATGAAAAGAACGTCCGGGCTGGTGTAAAATATATCCATTGTTCCATTTCCCTGATGTGCGTCGGTATCGAGTATGCAGACCTTCTTCCCGCCTCTCTTGAGATACTCCGCAGCTACGGCAACGTCGTTGAAAAGGCAGAAACCCTCTCCGTAGTCCCTGCCTGCATGATGAAGACCGCCCATGTTCAAAGTGAGGTCGTTGTCTTTCAAGTCTTTTGCCGCACCCAGTGAGCCTCCCACTATCCTCCTGCCTGCCGCAGGTGTACCCGGTTTTACCGGTGTGTCGGGTGAAATCCTTCCACCGGTTTCTTCGAGTTCTGAGATATTTTCGATGTATTTTTTTGAATGGACAAACCGGAGTTCTTCGTCCTTCGCCCAATCAGCTTCTTTGATCTCTATGGCGGAGGATAATTTTTCGCTGCTTTTGATCATCTCAACGAACTTGGGGAACCGGCTCGGGTCGAAGGGATGAAAGCTTCCGAAGGAGTAATTCCCGTATCCTTCATGATAGTAAAGCGGTGTCCTTTTCATGCTTCTTTTCTCCTTTTAGTTGCATTGATGTGTGCACTTCTTACAGGGTCTGGAACTTTGTAGTTACAATGCATCTTGACTACTTCCAAGGCCGTTTCGTGTGATACCCTGTGACCCGGAGAGACGTATATGGGATTTTTGGCCCTTTCACTGCTGAGGTAAGCGTATCCTAAGAGGTCGTCGTCAGCTAAGACTCGACTCACCGGTTCTTCGTGTGTAACCTCCTCTTCCTTTTTTCCGCACAATTGGCTCTTGGCAACACCTATCGTTGGGATGTCCGCGATCACTCCTAGTTGTGATGCCAGTCCGATGCCCCTGGGATGCATGATGCCGTTACCGTCCACCAGCAGTACATCTGGTTTTTCCTCTACCTTATCCAATAACTTCTTTATCAGCGGAACCTCTCTGAAACTCAGATAGCTGGATATGTACGGAAAGGGAACCTCACCTTCTTCGAATACGATCTTCTTTTCTTCTTTCTCATCCCATATGGATAGAGTGGCGTAACCGTAATAATCTTTGTATGATACGTCCACCCCTCCCACGATCTTCAACTCATCGAAGTCGTCCTCTATGATGATCCTTTTCTTGATCTCTTCCTGCCTCTGTCTCAGCTTATTCAGCGGTTTGTCGGATTCGAAGTCTTCGAAGAGGACTTCTTCAAAGTCCACCACCTCCCCGTTCTCCACTTCGATACCTTCCTGTGCCAGCATCTCGATCTTCTTGGGTACTCCCATCCCGAAGCCTCCTATCTTCCCATCCGACATCACCACGCGGTGGCAGGGAACCACTACCGGCCTTGGATTCTCGTTGAGCATCTTGCCAACTGTTCTTGCCGCTCTGATATCACCAAGGGCTCTAGCAAGGGCACCGTAAGTCGTGACTCTTCCAGAAGGTATCTGCTGGACCAAGGAGTAGAAATAATCTCGGAACGACCGTGTGATATCTTGGACATCCATCGGGGCAATATATGAAAGTGTAAATTAAACCCTTCGGGTTGGTCGGGTGTGTGTCAGTATTCCACGGTCCAGATCACGTTGTAGTCCGCACCGTTGTACAGCCAGTACGCTCTGCCGCTGACCATGGCTTCGGTATCGAAATCCAGCTTAGCTACGTACTCGATGTTGTAAGGTGCATACTTGTTGAAAATACCCATCTTGGTCACCTCCGAGGGTAATATATCTGAGGCGATACGGTTCGTGCTACTCGGATATCCAACCATGTTCCAGCCTGGATAGAGTGTGATATCCGTAGTTGTTGGGGGGGAATCATATTCGATCTCTAACTCATCATCCGACGTCATTTGTATCCACAAGCCCATCGTGATGTCCCAAGATGAGAGGTCGTTATATCTGCTGTCTCTCCCCGATATGTACGATCTCCACTCTTGGTTATTCGCATCGAACCACATCACTTTATCGTAGTTCCCTGGGATCCCATAAGTTCCATCGTCTAAAATCGATGTTAAAACGGTATCCACTCGAGTTTTGTTATAGGAGATGAAGTTCCATCCGTTAGATTCACCACCTGCGGTCAACACACCTAAGGAATATACATCCACTGAAGGATTATACACATATATATCCACGAAATCCGCGTATTCCGTTCCCCAGTTATTGTATTCATCCTGCCCTCTGACCCATATCCTGTGCCATCCGGTAGTAAAACCGGAGAAAGATATCGTATCGTTTGCGACTTCGATCTGGGTATTGCCTGAGAGTGCCATAGAAGCTGCTCCGGACCAATCGATGGTTGTGGGATCGGTAACACTCGTTGACGTATCGATCCATTGTGCATCTTGTATCTCGCTGAACCCTGTTTCCGTATCATCTATGGTGGCTGATAGATTGAAAGTACTCTGTTCTGTGTAATTCCCAATCGTTGAAACCAAGTAGGTTTCCGGTCCTTGTATATCCGAAACGGCTTCCCAAGAATCATGCATGATAGAGAGATATATGTTGAAATTTACATCCCTACAATCGCCTTCGTTCATGTGATATGTGGTGTACACATAACTTGTCCCATCGATGGTCAATGAATCCATCTGGGGGTTGAGCTTGAAATTATTGTCATCGGTTATTTCTTCTTTGGTGGAAGTCGAGTAAAGATCGTCGGAACGTAAACCATGAATGTTGACTCTTCCATAATCAAATGATGATGTGCCACTTTCCTGGTATCCTGTCCATACATGATCATCTACTTCAGTTGTCGTCGTAGCCAGCACATTGGATTCTATATAACCGGAGCGGGATATCTCCGTACCAGCAACATGGTCTTGTGATGTAAAACTCGGCGACGAAGATGACGTGTAATCTCCCTGTACATAAGCTGTCGAAAGGTCCCATTCTACACCACCATCATCGTACAATGCACTACAGTAAACAGTGTTCGTTCCACTCCTGTTCTGGTGTGCTGCTCTTGGATATTGATGATTATCTCCACCCGAAAGGTCACCTATGACCGATATCTCATCGCTCCAACCGTTGTTATCCTGGATCTTGACAACGACCATCCTTGAGTCGCCAGTAGACTCTCTGTAATAGAAGAAGTGCCAGTTGACGTTGTTCTGGTCGGTTACACCGTCCGGGAAGAAGTAATGGTAATCACCTCCTGGTGCCGCTCCTGGAACGTCGCTTAGGTTAGCCCACGAACTACCTCCGTCACTGGTTGTAGTGTACGCAATACCTATACCGCTGGTTCCTCCAGCTTCGGAAGAATCAAGATGTTCGAACACATACATCAATTCTCCATCGGCGGTCCCGTTGTCTCTCCAAAGCATGTAGGAAGCTCTTTTAGTATTGGTATCATCCGTACCGTAATTATCGTCTATCTGTACCGGAGTAGCCCAGCTGCCGTAGCTTCCGGGATCCGTCCATGTGACCTTGGCTTCCGACCGATATGGGTCCGTTCCGGGTATACCGCCGTTCCAATAACACATCACTCTGTCTTCATAAGTACCGCCCGATATGTGCAGTAATTTAATCCACGGAGGTGTCTCTGTTGGTGTCGCCGACGGTGCTTGTACGTTGATAGGTGTGCTCCAGCCAGTCGGCCTTCCGTCTGTACCGAGTGTTGAGTACTTTACATGTACCTGCTGTCCGTCGGTCGTATCCATCCTGTAAGCCAAGAATATATAATCCGTTCCACCAGAATCCGTGAAAGTCAACACATCCGCATAACTTTCGTCAACGGTGGAATCTGCTATTACTCCCTTGTACGGTATTTTCTCAGTTAGAACCTGGACGTTGTATCTCAAGTTATCCTGGGCGGATGTATCTCCCTGTGAAGTACCGGTTATAGTAAACTCGTACACATCGGGTATTATTCCAACATCCGCTGACAACGTGATATCGACTGCTTGTTCTTCCTCGCTAGCAAGAGCTAATGAACTGCTGCTTGGATCGTATTCAGTCGTCAAACTGGCAGGTGTGTTGTCAGTGAGAACGATTGTATCTGAAGTCGTCCCCCAATTTCTGAGCTTAATCGGTAAATGTGTACTCCCTCCGGGCACAAGTTTCAATGTTGTTGGATGATCGGTCTGCAGATCGACATCATAGGTTTCCTGGGGACCGAAATCTGCTGAAATCACTATCGCACAATCTGCGTTGGACGGTATACTGTTGCCATTCACTGTCATTGACCATACACCACTCTCAGGGTTCTCAACTTCTACCCTGTGTACGTTGTTGACTGTATCTCCATTGTTTGTATTCGGCTGGGTCCATCCGTTCGAATCGTAATTGTTCACACCGGAGTGATATGTATCTCCGCTTGGGCTGGTCATCTCGAAATCCAATTGTCTATACAAATCTACGCCTGATGCATCCGTCCATACAAGGGTGGCTTTCAACGGTACATCTCCAGAGTTGATATTTAAATCAAAACTTGGATCCCAAGTCCCCGTGCCAGTGAACGTGTGTTCATCGAATTGTATGCTTGAAGATGCATCAGGGTACAATGAGTTCTTCAAGTTCATCCTGCCCCACCCTTGGTCGTATCCTGGATATTCATACAGTGTCTCTGACATCCTGTCCGCACCGTTTATAAGGGTGGCTTTTACAAGCGGGTTACTGGGAGTCAATATGCCTTCCACATCTTTGTAATATTGTCTGATCAGTAATAACCCTCCTGCAACTTGTGGTGCAGCGGTAGAAGTCCCTCCCATATACTTGTAATCCGCTATCCCATCGGAGCCTGGCCCGGGTATTGTATAATCATACTCATCTATCTCCTGGATATAATTTGGTTGAGGTACACTACCACCATTGTTCTCTAAAAATTCCCATTCGCCAGCACCAAGTGGTCCTATCGCCGCAGTGGCAGGTGCCAATATATCCGGTTTGATCCTGCCCTCAGAAAATGTACCTCCACGACCGCTAAAATCAGCCACTTTGGTAGGATTCTCTGCACTGTGCCATTCATTCCTATAATTCTCAGACCCTCCGATTCCCAAGCCATTTTTTGATTGAGAGCGTGGACTGATCGTATCTTGCTCTGGCCCATCTTTGCCCACAGCAAACACAATGATATCTTCCTCTGCATGTGTCATCGAGCTACCTGAGTACGGGTCTAACCTATCGTCTATATTTGCTGCGTTACTATCGTAATCCGCAGGGGCGGACCCCCAACTGTTCGAGAACACCCTTGCATCGTCGCTTTCTTGGTTATCCCAATAGGAATGGGATGGAGTCAGCCCCCCATTGCTTCCCGCAACTCCATCCATGGATAAGTAGGCTTCTGGTGCAACACCCGTAGCTTCTCCATAATGATAGTTCGTGTTCAAGTTTGCGTCAAAACCAAGGGAATTCCTCCAACACCAGCCGTTACCCAAAGCAACACCAGCAACGTGAGTTCCATGTGCAATTCCATCCCCATAACCATCGGGATCTGAATTCCCTGTTCTATCTTCATATCTGATAACTCTATCACCTAAAGGTCCATCGAAGAAATCGGGATGACCCATATCTTGATCCCCTTGGGAAAAACCTGAGTCTTGTATCCCTATTACTTGACCCGCACCCGTTAACCTTGATGGCAGTCCGCTCCAACTGGAATACCATCCCTCCTGTACCTCCGTTATCTCGTTGGCTTGGTTATCGAACGTTCGGGTTGGTGAGTGAAGATCGACCCATTTTACCTCTGAAAATGTGGCTATATACGGCAGCAACTCTGTGTCTATCGTGCAGATCACCCCGACTCCATTGTACCTACCGATAGTTGCTCCGACATCGTCCAATTTATTCATCAATATCCTTATGTTAGTATCTCGCCATCCAACTACCTGGACATCGACTATACCGTCACTATCCAACAATTCACTTCGTATCTTATAAGCTGGTTTATACCTACCAACCCAGGCGACCGTTTCTAGGTCTTTAATCCTTTCTTTTGTGACTTTGTCCATCCTCGTTAGTACAGCATAATTCCTCATGTCTCTCTCGATAAACGCACCGTTTTCTCTAAGCTCGTCCTTCCACGCCCCTGATTTTATCGGTCCGATGAACTGAACGATGTAGGATCTTTTCACGTTTTCTTCATTAACGTGGAATCTATCTGGAACCTTCGGCATACCATCTCTTCGATCGAAGGTCATATCCCAGTTATCCAGGTGGATCTGATATCTCTCTTCGTCTCCAATTGTTTCGAATAAATTATCGTACTTCGCTCTATCTCTTTCAGATATCTCGATCAAATATCTACCGTTCTCGTAATCGACTTTGACCTCTCCTCGATCTGCTTTCAAGTATTCTTTGATAGATTCATCGGCTTCAACAAGCAGAAAAACATTATCGTTCTCTTCTACAGCCACACTGAGTGCCATGGAAGATACAAACAACAGAGCTAGCACTAGAAAGCAGGGGAGTAAACTTCCCATTTCTTTTAGACTCATTCTATTCCTCCTCGAATTCAATAGACAACAAGAATATCTCTTGTTTTGTTCTTCGTTTTTTATACCGTTTTCATCTTTAATAAATCTATCGTGAATCGATTAACTTCAGTACTCCACCGTCCAGATCACGTTGTAGTCAGCACCGTTGTAAACCCAGTACGCCTTGAACGGCTCGAAGGTGAACTTGCTCGGACGTAATCGTAGGCGATATTGTACTCCGCCGATGCGTTGAAATACCCCACTTTGGTCACTTCTGTAGGTAAGTTGCTGTTCCCTGTGCTGTTGCTCGGGTAACTCACCATGTTCCAGCCCGGGTAGAGTGTTAGAGTCGTGTTCGATAACGGATTTCCTTCCACGGTGAGGTTATCGTCCCTAGTCATATGGGTCCAGATGCCGATGGTTTGATCCCATGTATCGAGGTCGTTGTAGTGGTCAGACCTTCCAGGTACGTAGGTCATCCATTCTCCTCTCTCGGCGTCGTATCCCATGACCTTGTCGTAACTGCCGCTGATACCGTTAATTGGGTCGTTCAAGATGGTCCTGATATCCGTGTTGAAAGGGATGAGATTCAAGGATATGAACTCCCAACCATCATCTGGTCCTCGAGCGGATGTCGTAAATGAAAATCTAACTTTGTTGGGTTCCCTGTATGCTTTCTTGTTTGTGCTCTCCCGTCCCTCATAGTCTACAGCTCTTATCAGATACCACCATTTCGTGACATCTCCTTTACCCGCACCGGCGTCGACGTATGAATAAAGGGTGCTGTCATCAGCGGTCACATTGGTGAGAATCGCAGAACCGTCCCAGGGTCCGTTGGGCATATCCGACCTGTATATTGTGTAATGTTCAACATCGTCGTCTCCTGCACCATCATCTGGACTCGCAGTCCAATTTATCCGATTGTCAACACCTTCTACACCAGGCATCTCTACGCTTATATCGTCCGCCCATGCATAGCACTGTGCTGTGGGTTCGGGACTTCCCCCTCCCGTTGATATCTCGGTCAGCAGTCTCACCCTGACTTGAGTCACTTCTCCAGACGGTGAATAAACTGCGTCGGGTCCGAATTCCGCCCATGCCGTAGACGTAGTCATCGGTCCGGTCGAGTAAATGTTCTGCCATGAACCGGGACCAGTATCGTAAACGTCGATCTCTACTGTAGCTCTGTTGTAGTTGATAATTCCCTGGACGTTGTTGATCGTAGCTTTATAGGCACCGTTAACGGTAAGCTGTACCGATGTAGGTGTGATACTTTGATTCCACACACCGTCTTCAACGAAATCTGTATTACGTGCAGCTATGTCTAAAAAGCTGTTGATCGAGCCGCTGCCGTCTGCACTGTTCGTCTCGGTCCCATCGTACTGTGAAGTACCGTCGTTATTGGGTCTAGTCAGCGTCCATCCGGAGTAATCTCCAGCAAAATTTCCATTTGAGATCAACTCCGTTTGTGAAAAACCGGTGTACTCAATATCTACATCCTGTGGCTCTGCGGGATAATCGTATATCTCGAAGGTAGAATCGCTTGTATCGGTGCCGCTCGACGGTTGATCATCATGTATCGTTCCTCTCACCAAACAGTTTGCACTCGATTCATCGGGAACCGTCCATTTATACATGCCATCGTCAGTAGTACCCGTTACTATGGTCGTCCAGCTTGACCCTGAATCCGTGCTGTACTCTAGATCCACTCCCGTAATAGTTCCATCACCGGAGCTACTTGTCCACGTGATGTCCTCCTGTGTCCCTACCTCGAACTGCTCTCCTCCGTTCGGGTACGTTATGGTGATCGACGGAGAAACGGTTGATGATATCTCGAAGGTGTCGTTGCTAGTATCTGAACTGCTAGCTGGTTGGTCATCGTGTACGATCCCCTTTACCAGACAGTTTACACTGGGATCATCTGGGATAGTCCATTGATACAGACCGTCATCCGATGTGCCGGTGACGATATCGGTCCATGAGCTACCGCTGTCGGTACTGTACTGCAAGTCCACACCGGTTATAGTTCCGTTTCCAGATGAAGTCTCCCAAGTTATATTGTGGTTCGATCCTACCTTCCAGACCTCTCCTCCATCGGGCTGTGTGATCATTATAGTAGGTGGTACTATTCCTCCTGGAAACGGTGTTGCGGTCCCTACGGAGAAATCTACCGAGCAGTCGTTAGTATCTGAACCGTTGGTGATTCGCTTCAATCCCTGCCCCGTACTTACACCGTAAGGATAATCTTCCAGAGTGGTGTTGTCCGGTTTTACGTTCTGATTTCCGTATTCGACCCTGTCCATAACCACCCAGTTGTTCCCATTTATACCGGTCGTTCCGGGGTTCCAAGAGAGCATCAATTCATCACCCGCTGCATCAAGTACATCCCCTCCGAGATCCACTGCCAGCATGTTCGTTTGCGATGGGTTGTATTGTGTCGTGAGTGTATCCAACGATGCAGAGAACCCATCGTGGTCCTCCAATCTCCAATCTGATGAAGAAATATTTCCGGATGGGGTGTAGATATAAATATAATCATTACCACTAGATGGACTGGGAACTAATTCGTTTATCTTCACATCCATGTTGGGTTGGGCACTTGAATAGAAGTCCAAGTTTCCATTTATTATAGCACCGGATTCAAAAACATCGTTCTGATTGGCGATCATATCTGGCATACCGTCACCGTTACTATCGAGCCAATAAGTTATCTCATCACCGTTCAATCCTCCATACTTACAAACTGTCTGGCTGTCGTCATCACCGAATGTATCGAGTACGAAAGAACCGTCTCCGTTGTAAGTATCGTTCGAACCGAATTGTTCACCGACTATCCAAGCGGATATCGTGTATCCATCCATCAACGACGACCCATCCATAGATGATACGCCGTATCTTTCATGAGGCGTTATATATCCTCTCACCAACACAGCACTGCTCAAAATCAACAAAATGCAGA
>CAZHUM010000047.1:0-16185 GCA_964535805.1 uncultured Thermoplasmata archaeon | reverse complement strand
CGTGTAGGCGGGTTGGTAGGAAGTAGCAGTGGCACGGTGGGGAACTCATATGCTACAGGATATGTTAGCGGATACAATCGTGTAAGCGGTTTCGTGGGAGACAACAGGTACGGCACGGTATCAAACTCCTATTCCCGAGGAGATGTAACCCGCTTGGCTGGTTCAATGAACACAACTTTCGGAGGGTTCGCTGGAGATAATTATCGTGCCAAAATAATCAACTGTTACTCCACTGGTTCTGTAACCTACGAAGATGCTGACGACCCCACCGACAAAGGCTTCACCGGAAGCGTGGATACCGGAGGAGATTACGAGATGACCGGCAACTTCTGGGATGTCGAGACAAGTGACCAAAACAGCACATCTGGCAACGCAACTGGCAAGACCACCGTCGAGATGAAGACACAATCCACCTTCACCGATGCAGGCTGGGACTTCAACAACACATGGCATATGTTGGAGAATATTACCTACCCACTATTGCAGTGGCAACCTTTACCTTCCGATCCCTTCAATGCTACTAAACTCTACTTACAAGTTCAAGAATCGGGAATCGGAGGGTATAAAAATTTGAGTCTTGAGCCATTCGAAGCAAGTATCCAAGAGATCAGCACCCCAAACATACCCGCAGAAGGAGGAACATATAAGCTCGGTGACGGGTGGATAACCGATGCTTTTCCCGAAGCAAAAAATATCTCAGGCACCTGGACATTCAATATATATGGTAAGGTATCTGAGTTGACGATTGATGGTACCTTAAGAATAGAAGTGTACAGCCTGAAAAAAGGATGGCTGTTTTCAGCCCAATGTAATGATTCCATCGTGACAAACGAAACGCATCATGAATATAATTGGAGCTATGATATACCCACGAGTATAATACTTCCTCCCGAAGATAGGATATACGTAGAAATATGGCTCGATGCTGATGCAGCAACCGTTAGCATAGAAACTAACCAAACAAAGAACCCCGATTTTGACACGGGGCACAGCAGCTGGACCTTCCATGATTGGGATACAGTTTTTGGAAGTAGTGATGGAGTCTGGTATTCAGATGGAGGAAATCCCAATGGTACCGTGGGTGTTGAGATCGAAAGGGGTTGGGCTGCGTGGGCAGGAACAGTTTCTGGATATTGGGAACAACCCTTTGATATCACTTCCATACCCGATTCAGCAACCCTTGAATTAGACTGGCGCTGTAGCAATCATAACCTAGGAGGCGGAGCTCTCACATTCTATGCTTTTATTGATTCATCATCTGGTGCTCCTAATCGAAACAATGCGATATGGTCTCAAGAAGTGTATAGCACCAGCTCCTGGACACCTGTCGGTCCCATGAATGTCACAGATGTGTTTGATACCGTCGATACATATTACCTTAAAGTTGCGGTTTCCGCCGAGACTATAGAATGGGATTATGCATTGGGTCTTTTTGATAACGTGCAAGTTAAGTGGGAAACAACATCAGGACCTATGTTCACTCTAGGCTATGACCATGATTCAACACCCTCGTATATTTCGTTTTATGTTGAAAATTACACCTGTCCAAATACTTTCGATATACATCTGAGTGGAGAAAACAGCGGTTGGAATTTTGTATCATTTAATATTATCCCCATCGACATCTCGCTAGAACCTATACTCTCTGATATCGAAGGGACTTACGACCGGCTGATGTACTATGATGCGTCAAGTGATCGATGGAGTTCGTATGTACCGGATCGAGCAGACCACTTCAACAACCTACACTCATGGGATAGAACTATGGGTGTATGGATAAAGATGAACAGTAATGATACTCTCTCCGTAGAAGGCCATGCGCCTACAAGTACGGATATCACACTATATCCAGGCTGGAACATGGTGGGCTATCCATCTGAAACTAACCGAATCGCATCGGATGTGTTACCCTCAGAAGTGAGTAAAATAGGGATATTCAATAAATATGCCCCATACAATCTTGAATACATATATGGTCTATCTACAGAGGTATTAGTTACCGGTAGAGGCTACTGGCTCTACAACGATGCGGACTACAGCGTGGTGTGGACAGTGGATTACTGACGACTTGCGTAAGCCTCGAAAGGTGTACTGGCTACATGCTCCATAGGCATTTTTACTAGTAAATCCGCGCTGAAATCCCTTCCAGCAATTTTTATGTTTCTAAGCACAGCGAATAAACTAAAAAGTGGGCGGACGAAAGTCCGGTAGCATTACAAATCTTCTAGAGCGAAGTGAGAGAAGTTTGTAAGAAGACGGAATCTTTTTTGTAAAAAAACTGCACTAGAATATAGATGCTCGAAGCTTAATATTCAACCATCCATTCCCCATCTTCCATCACCTTTTCATCATCGAACCATACGTTACATTTGGTCAAAACAAAATCTAGGTGTTCCGGGCAGGTCCATCCGGCATAGGTCTCCGAATTGATAGGATCTCCGAACGCGACGTGGACTCCTGGGAATTTTTCATCCTGGAGCATGTTGTCAATCAGTGAGTCAAGGAATATATTTGTCCCGAAGCCAGTCTCACCTACCCAGGAAGAGCATTCGTGCAGGTCGAAGTATTCCTCCAGTTCATTGAGAAGTTCTTCGTTTTCGCATTTTAGATCTAAAACACCCGGTCGTTCCCTCCCTTCCTTACCTAAAACAACTGTTATAGGCGTCTCCACCAAAGCTTCATGATGGAACATGTCGCCTAGGTAATCGCCTAGGACCCCATCGCAGACAAATTCACCCTTGATATCTGTAGGTGATGTAAATACTTCTCCAGAGGGGAGATTGATCCAGTGTCCAGGGGTTCTGTTGATTCCCGTGGAATCGACCCATTTTACATTATGGTAAGAAGCCTCGAAATCGGTTCCTAAATCATTTTCGACCTTTACTTTTCGAGTATCCGTTAGAAGCGCTTTGACTGCTTGAGTAACACGTTCAACTTCATGATAATCAGCAGCCATCCCATTCTCCATTATTTTCTTATCGATGTCGACCATGTGAGCATGCCGTCCACCGATCAATGCTGCGTTGATAAACGGTCTCCTTACTGTTTCCAATTCTCCCTTGATAGATTTACCCGTCCAGAATGTCACGGTTGCGTTTCGAGCTGCTTCTATGATCGCTTCTGGAATCTTTGATAAAGGCCTTTTACCGTAGAGCTCAAGTTTAAAATATCTGACCTGAGGTGTCACTTCCAAGGCAGCTTTCCTGAGACATTTACCGATTTCTTCACTATCCTCATCTGAAGCTATGACGACTTTATCCTCATCGGTTATACCCATACACGTTTCGACGGCTACTTTACAGCCTTCTTCCAGTGACATATATCCATTCTGATAGTAGATTAAGGTCTTTTTAAAGGTTTTCCATGTACATATTATAAAAATAATAAACTGATAGCCATGATTAACATGCCCAAGATCACTCCGAGTATAACCACATGATTGTGACCGTATCGGTGGGCAAGCGGTAATAATTCATCTAGAGATATGTATATCATGATCCCAGCGACGAAGGCTAGAAGTAAAGAAAGTGTAACAGGAGTTAAAAAATTCATCAATATAAGAAAACCAATTATAGCTCCCAACGGTTCAGCCAGACCCGAGAGGAACGAGTACATGAATGCCTTTTTTCTATCGCCAGTAGAGTAAAAAAATGGGACCGATACCGATATACCTTCAGGGATATTGTGTACGGCAATTGCTATAGCGATCACCACTCCAAGATTCATATCGTTCAACGCCGTTAAGAAAGTGACCAACCCCTCTGGAAAATTATGGATTGCGATGGCGATCGCAGTGAACACACTTGCTCGACGTAAATTTTCATCACCTACATATCCCGTGGGATCCGATATCTGTTTGAATTCGTGTGGATTCTCATGTTCTGGAATAATGATATCTATTACTGCGATGAAAAGCACGCCGATGAAAAATGCTATAACCCCCAAAAATTCCCCTACATTTTCTATCGCAGATGGCAGGAGTTCTACAAAGGATACATAGACCATGACCCCCGCAGATAATCCCAAAGAAAAAGAGAGATAGCTGAGCTTGGGTTTTTTGATGAAGTAAGCGATAGCGCTACCGATGCCAGTGGATAATCCGGCGAATAACGTCAGGCCTAGTGCCAGGTAAACGTTGCTTAGATCCATCTACTAGCTCATATACTTTATTTTAAATAATCTTTGTGAATAAAGAAAGGGATTATTTCATCCCTTCTATGAGTTCATCGATAGTCATCGCCGACATGGTCACCGTGTTGATCGTACCCCGGGACCCCATCTCCAATGCAACCCTTGAAACCGCCTTCTTATCGGGTGCATCTAAGATGGTCACAAAATCGTAGTCGCCCAGTAATGCGTACTGCGCTTCGATGTCCACACCCATGTTTTCGATCTCATTATTCACTTCTTTTATCCTACCTGGATTTGTTTTTATTGTCTTTCTACCTTCGTCCGTAAGCTTGGACAATATCATATATTTCGACACATATCTCACCGTTTGTTAATACAGTGAAGATGTTATATATTTTTAACGGGGGGTAAAATGGACCGATCACAAAACTCCGTTTTCTAATAGCTCGTTTATCATGGATAAACTCGCAAATCACAATGCTGTCGCATTCTCGCAGCCCACTAAATCGAAATTAGTGGACCTCTCAGAAACAGAGCTTCTAATTCACCATTTATCAAAGATAAATGGACCAATCAGAAACTCACAGATTTTCTACTTGCCTATGAAAACCCGGTTTTTCATAGACCCAGCGGGACGAATGAAATTCGCAGAATTTCATGAGTAGTGGGAACATGGTTCCCACGTACGAATAAATTTCACCAGAAATTTGTGAGCGAGAGGAACTTGTTCCTCTCGGTTTGAAAAAATCCCGCGGTTCACGTAGCGGGAGCGAAGTGGACCCAGCGGGATTTGAACCCGCGGCCTCAACCTTGCAAAGGTCGCGATCTTCCGGTCTGATCTATGGGCCCAAAACGAGCAAAGCGAGTTTTGGGGTCATAGATGGGCTGAATCTTTGATTGAGCCAACATCTATGGGCCCTGAGCGAGCGTATGCGAGTGAAGGGTCCATCGATATTTGGAGCTTTGCTCCGATACCATCTATGGGCCCTGAGCGAGCGTATGCGAGTGAACGCCCACGGTTTTAACATAACTAAGATTGGATAACAATGATAATGAAAACGTTTTCTTAAACTTATCGATTCTAGCTCTTTAGGACGATCTCTATGTGGACTTCGTCGGGAACTTGGATCCTCATGAGCTGTCTGAGTGCTCTCTCATCAGCATCGATATCTATCAGCCTCTTGTGCACACGCATCTCCCATCTCTCCCATGTTTCACATCCTTCTCCATCTGGAGATTTTCTAACAGGAACCACAAGTTTTTTGGTCGGGAGTGGTATCGGCCCTTTCATCTCGACGCCAGTTCTTTCAGAGATGGTTTTGATCTGGTTGCATATGTCGTCCACGCGTTGAGGACTTGTTCCGCTTAAAGATATACGAGCCCTTTGAACCATAGAAAATTCCTCATATAATTAAATAAAAAAGGGTGTTGTGAAGATGTTTTACATCTTCTTTTCTTTCACGTCGATACACTGTCCAGCTGCGACGGTCTGTCCCATGTCTCGGATAGCGAATCTACCGAGTTCAGCGAACTCAGAAGCGTTCTCGATCGAGAACAAACGTGTAGGTTTGACAGTCACTACGGCTGCGTCGCCGTTTTTCAAGAAGTCTGGATTCTCTTCCTCAACTTCACCGGTTCTCGGGTTGAGCTTCTGCTTCAACTCGATGAATGTACAGGCTACCTGTGCCGTGTGTGCATGGAAAACAGGTGTGTATCCGGGTGTTATGACACTCGGGTGATCGAGTACGATGATCCGTGCATCGAATGTCTCTGCAACAGTGGGTGGGTCATCTACAGGTCCGGCGACGTCTCCTCTCCTGATATCGTTCTTACCGACACCTCTAACGTTGAAACCCACGTTATCACCTGGTTCAGCTTTCGGTAGTTGTTCGTGATGCTGTTCTATAGATTTTACTTCCCCCGTCACATTGGCGGGCATGAAGTGTATCTTTTGACCAGGCTTCATCACTCCGGTTTCTACTCTACCAACAGGGACCGTTCCGATACCGGTTATCGTGTAAACGTCCTGTACCGGCAATCTCAGTGGTTTGTTGATCGGTTTCTCTGGAACCGTTAGATCGTTAATCGCATCAAGGAATTGTTTACCGTCCCACCAAGACAGGTTGTCGCTCTTTTCAGAGACGTTGTCTCCCTTAAGTGCGCTTATCGGTAATATTTCGTACTGTTCATCTCTATAACCGATCTGTTTCAATAATTTGGTGATATCTTCTTTGACCTGTTTGTATCTATCCTCGTCGTACTCCGGTTTGGTTGCATCCATCTTGTTCACAGCGATGATCAACTGAGTTACTCCCAGTGTCCTCGCTAGGAAAGCGTGCTCTCTTGTCTGGGCCATGATCCCTTCCGGGGCCGCGACTACCATAACGGCTGCATCAGCTTGACTGGTACCGGTTATCATGTTCTTGACGAAGTCTCGATGCCCTGGTGCATCTATGATAGTGAAATAATACTTATCCGTATCGAATCTTTGATGCATAACATCGATAGTCAGACCTCGTTCCCTTTCTTCCTTCAGTCTGTCCATTACCCATGCAAACTCGAAGGTACCTTTGCCCATCTCTTCAGCTTTCTTTCTGTACTCCTCGATCTTATGTGGTTCTATTGCTTTTGTTTCGTATAGTGTACGGCCGACTAGCGTGGATTTACCGTGGTCCACGTGGCCTATGAATACGAGATTTAAATGTGGTTTTTCTGCCATTTTAGTGCCTCCAATCTCTCTACTTTTCCCTACCTAATTGCTTTCCCTATTTATAGTTTTATCCTATACAGTTATACTGTATATCAAAGTAAATATCAGACTGACAAAAAGGTTATTTGTATCTTGTCCGTTAAAGATCATGCATGGGTTACAGATTGAGAAAGGCAAAAGCGGATGAGATCGATAAGATAGGTGAGTTGTGGTACGAGCTAGCCTTCATGCATGAAAAGATCATGGAGGGATACGAACTAAGAGATGATCCGATATCGCCGTGGAAAAAGTACATCGAAGAGGGGATGGAAAGCGGCCGTTTAGTGACATTTGTTGCCGATGAAGACGGTAAGCTAATAGGCTTCGTGAACGTTATGATAAGAAGTCGAGCATCTTTTTTCACCGTTCAGAAGATGGGAGTGATCATGGATACATTCGTTAGAGAGGACTACAGAGGGAAGGGCGTGGGATCCGCACTGGTTCAAGCGGGTGAAAGGTGGATAAAGGACCAGGGTGTTAAGGTGGCTGTGCTGACGGTAGCTCCTGAGAACAGGGGCGGTGTTGAATTCTGGAGAAAAAAAGGGTTCAAAACATATCTCTACAAACAGAGAAAAGAGTTGGATTGATCATGGATTAAAATGGTCGTATCCGCCGCGAAGTGGTTTTCTTTCTCCGTCTATCAGGTATAAACCTTTGTCCGTTATCTCCCCGACTATGGTGTATTCGAGATTTTCGATCATTCCTAATTTTCCCTCTTCGATCGTGAAAACCAATTCGAAATCTTCCCCTCCCGAGAGAGCCCATCGATAAGGATCTTTACCCAATTTTTCTCCTGTTCGTCTTGTTTTATCTGAGATAGGTATCTTGTCTAAATAGACGTTAGCTCCTGCATCACTTTCTTCACATATATGGGTAACTTCGCTGGCGAGTCCATCGCTTACATCTATCAGGGCGTTCGCGTATGGAGCTATTTTACGTGCATAATCCAATCGACATCTAGGTTCCAGGTAATAATCCGTATAGCCCTCTCGACCTGCTCTTAACAGTTCCAAGCCGGCCCAGCTCTTCCCTAGATCCCCGCTGACCGCTATTACATCACCGACCTTCGCATCACTTCTTAAGCACAGATACTCCTTCTCTACTTCACCCAATATGGTAACGTTGATCACCAAAAGCTCACCGTGGGTGGTGTCTCCTCCGACTAGATTCAATCCGTGCTTTTTCGATGCATCGGCGAAACCATCGAACATTTCATCGACGAACTCTACCGAGATATCGTCGGGAAGCGCGATGGATACAAGACCGTACATCGGTTCGCCACCCATAGCCGCTATATCAGATACGTTTGCAACGATAGATTTCCACCCGATCTGCCAAGGGGACTGCCAGTCGGTATTGAAGTGATCTCCGGAAACCAGCATATCGGTGGTCAGTAGCAGGTATTTTTCTTCGCCATCTATCAACGCGCAGTCGTCTCCGATCCCTTTGACTACACCTTCCCCATAACTCAATTTTTCTGCGATTTTACCGATCAATCCGGTCTCTCCCAGTTCTGATAATCTAGTCATCTCGATATCTCCTTTTTTCTTCTGAAAATCTTTCTTCAAATTTCCTTACATCGCTCTCCAAGTTTCCCTGACGTGTAACACTTGAGATCGCGCACACCATATCGACGATGCCAGCGAGCTCGGACAGGTCATCGAATCCGATACCACCGATGGCCGCCGTGGGAACATCAACCTTTTCAGCGATTCTTCTTACGCCTTCGATACCCAGCGGTGGAGTGGAAACGGTTTTAGTATCCGTTGCATGCACAGGTCCTATACCTATGTAATCTGCTAGCTCCTCTGCTTTCAAGGCTTGTTCCATGTTATGTGTAGATATGCCTAGGATACGATCACCGATGATATCTCTTACCTCTTCAGGAGGTATATCATCCTGTCCCAGGTGAACACCATCAGAATCAACAGCCACTGCTATATCCACTCTGTCATTCACTATGAATAGAGCCCTCCCGTCGCATATATTTTTTATCTCAAGACAATCCCTGAATTTCTCCTTGTTGGTTCCCTTCTTCCTCCTATACTGGACCATCTTGACGCCGCTTCTCACGGCGACATCGACCTGTTTCACCATAGGTACATCGATACCCTCGTCTGTGATGAAATAGTAATTCACGTCCTCTAGCGCTAATGATTCTTTCATCCTTTAATTTCATGTCATTCAAGATTATTAATCTTGTTATCGATTTGAAATCAAAAACGGCATAAAAACAAATTTATTGATAGATGATAGACAGAAAACTCACACGCTTGCGTGTGGGATGAATGTCGTGGTGGATGAGAACATGGGCCAGGTCCCTCTACTTTCACTTATCTCTCTCCTGTTCACCTATAAGTAGCGAGTGCGTTGTGTATAAGTGTTTCATGAAGATACGAAAGACTGTTAAGGTCCCAATCCATTTCGGGACAACTAAAAAGAAGATGTCCTATCTAGACAATCTAACAGCGAGGTTGACTTATGCGGCTCATTTACTTTGTGACAAGATAAATAAAGAAGGTTTCATCCCAGGTAATATTTATGATGTCAGGCGTTATTCTGAATATTTGGAGAAGGAAACAGATCTGAGCACAGGTTTCATCCAGCAAGTTGAAGATAAAGTTCTATGGATGTACAAACAGTATAAAAGGAATCACGAAAAATGGGAGTGGGCGATGAACAATGCAAGAGAAGGGACTAGATGGTACCAGAAGTTGGAACAGAGAGAGCCGAGTCTACCCGATCCTAAGAGGCATAACAAGAAAATACCTACGTTTTTTGATCGTAGAACAGGTAGGATCGAGAGAACCGAAGATCTCGACCTGACAGGATGGGTGATGCATATAAGCACGCTGAAGAAGGGAGAGACCATAGACGTACTTCTCAACCCATCAGATTGGCATGAAGAACAGTTAGAAATAGCTGATGAGATCAAAAGTTTTGAGATCGTACATCATCCTGAAAGGGATTGTAAGTACATGATCCATATAACCTATGAATATGAAACTACAGACGCTCGGACAATCCATGTATGTGGTGTTGACCTAGGGATCAAGCGAGACCTATCAGCCGTGTTGATAGACGAAGACGGTATAGAACGGTTCAATATATTCCACACATGTAAATCCGAACGTTTGAAAGAACTCAACGACAGGATATCACATATGCGAAGAGAAAAGAAGTACGGAGTTTTGAAGAAACTGCGTAATAAACGACAAAATGTGGCAGAAAATTTCGATAGAAAGCTGGCAAAACAGTTCGCTGAATCGATCCCTGATGGGACTCTAGTGTTCTTCGGGGACCCAAAAGATATACGTTATAACAAGTACAGGGGTAACAGGGATAAAGTGGGTAGGAAACTGCTACAGAACTGGTCGTTCAGCAGGATAATCGACCAGTGCATATTGAAGCTCAATGAGAACGGTAATAAAGGCGAGAAGATAAACGAATGGAACACTTCAAGACTTCATTATAGATGCGGTAAGCAAGTCAAGAGACCGTATAATGACTCCTTTCAACGTGTATACTGTAGCGTATGTGATGATGAACTTGACGCTGAGTTCAATGCGTCAGTCAACATCGTTATGAAGGGCATATCCCGACACAGCGATATCTACAGGAATGCTGAGCATTCCTTCGATTCACGGAATCGAGGATTCCGTGTAAAGTCCATTGAGCCTGAATCATTCTGACAAAACATGGCGGGGGTCACAGATGAACTGACCCGAACTATGGATGAATCCGGGTTGAAAGCCTGGAAGAGCATAGAAGCCCACAGCCTTGGCTGTGGGTAGTTCACACGTGTATATTGATATATAAGGCGAGGATATGATACTGACAGGATACACGACCACAATGTTTATAGAATCTGCCGGTGAGTGCTGCAGCGGCTTGATTTTCCTAGTATTTATCATATTTATTATCATAAAACTGTTAAAAGATGAAAATTCTAAAAGTAAATACGGTGATCAGAGATGTCCCCACTGCGGGAATACCATAAAAAAATGGAGCAACCATTGTCCTTCCTGTGGTTTCAAGTTTAATAGTGGTGGGGACCGGTTCAACCCACAGAATTATGACCAGCACCATTATTGGGATCAGAAACATGACCATGAATACAAGACTAAGTTTGAAGAGTACAAGTACAATGTAAAAAAGAAGTTAGATAGGAACACAAGGTTTCTGAGAAAAGATAAAGGGAAGTGCAAAGATTGCGGTGCCGATCTGATCTACAGAGAAGAATATCACAGCTGGTACTGCCCTAACTGCCACAGCTATCAATAAATCTGAATAACTCGTCCTCTACGGTTTCTTCAACCAGTTCTCCTTTGAAAACCAATCCTGGCTCACCACTTTCTACACGGCCTATGGTTCTCCCTATACCGATATCTATTCCCGCAGGCACCGCAGCCAACAAACATCCGGATGAGATCAATCTTAACGGGTCGAGTTCTAGTTTTTCGCAGAGTACCCGCGTTCCTTCTCTTATATCTATGTCTTTATCTATGATGAATCTATTATCCGATGCTCTTGCCATCTCATAAAGTCCCTGTATCACTCCTCCTTCAGTTGGGTCATGCATGGACGACACTTTTTCTTTGATCTTCAATGCATCTTCTACTACGCTGATGTCATCCCTCCACCCCTGGATTTTAAGGAGTGTATCCGCACTTACTCCCTTATCTTTGCACACATCGAAATAATCAGAAGCTATGATCCAAGACCCCTCTATACCCCCTCCGTTGATCTGGACGATCTTATTTCCGGGCTGGCTACCTGAAGTGAATATCGGCTTTTTTGTAACGCCGATCATGGTGTTATTTATCAGCGGTCTGTCTATTCCTCCTGTCTTTTCAGTATGCCCCCCTATTACCGAAATATCCAACTCTGAGGCTGCGGAAAAAAGGTCGTCGAATATTTCCTTTATCTTTTCTTCCTCAAAATCCTGTGGTAATTGTATCGTAGGCAGCGACCACCGGGGCACGGCACCGGATACGGCTACATCGTTTGCCGGGATATGTATCGCAAGCCACCCTATGTTTTCAACTGCCCCAGAGATCGGGTCTGGGTGGATCACAATATAATCTTCGCCGACTTTGACAACTGCAGAGTCCTCCCCGTAACTTGGTCCCATTATTACGTTTTCATCCCGTGACCCCCTTTCGAAGACCAACTCCTCTAGGAATTTTAAATCAAGCTTGGACATATACTCACATCGAAAGCGGTATGGTTTTCATCTCTCTTTCTACCTGCTCAACGACATTCTCAGCCCCACTACATGAGAGTGAAAGTAAGGATTTTCTGAAGTTGTCTGCAACTCCTTCCTTGTTCCCCTTCTTTTCCTGAAGTTTCGCCATGGAGAAATAGGCCAAACCCAGGGAGTAAGAACTGCCAATTTTCTGATATATCGATATCGCTCTGGAAAGGTTCTCCTCCGCCAACTGTTCTTTGTCCAACTTGTTGTATGCCTGTCCCATCAAAGCGAATGCATAGGCCATGTCTTCTTCATTACCGAAGAAGTCGAATATCTCTTCTGCCTCTTTTGCACATTCGACGACCTTTTCGTGCTCACCTTTCTCGAGGTAACACTCGGCCAAGGTTATCAGTGCTGATCCTTTGAGTCTTTCATAACCTAATTGTTCGCATATGGATACCGTTTCCTTGATGAACTCCTCAGCGTTCTCTAGGTCCCTGATGACCTTGTAGAACATACCCATCTCGTGTAGCCCACCCACCCTCTTGTAGGTCTCGTCTATTTTCTCCCACATCAGGGAACCATCTTTGAAATAATTGAGGGCTTTATCCAGATCACCCCTGTTCTTCCATATCCTAGCCAGATGGAAGTAAGCGGTAGTCAAGTACGAGTACATCATGTTCTTTTTAAGGATCTCAACGGATTTTTCTAGATATTCCTGGGCTTTATCGTAATCTCCTCTTATATCCAATATCTCCCCTAACCTCAGGTATGTGATACCGAGTAGATTCCTTTTTCCTTCCTTCAATTTCTCCGCGTTCTTTAAGGATTTTTTGTACTCGTCCAACACCTTGTTTAGATCACCGAGCTCACGGTACAATTTCGCCTTGCCGTGTCTTGATTTCGTGATGATCCAGTCTTCGTCCGTGTTGTCGATGGCTTTGTCGTAAAGCTCCAAGGCCTCGTTGTAGTTCTCCTGGATAGAATCGCATTCTGCCTCCCAAAAGCAGATAGAACTATCATTCTGTGATAGTTGGAATCTCGTATCGTATATGATCCTGAGCAGGGAATCGCTGTAACCTGAAGAGGTTATATCGGGAGCGCAATCCCAAAGGCCTTCCGTGAATCTCTCGATATCACCTGAATTGCCCAGGTGGTAGAGATATTCGACCTTTTCTATCTCGGTCTTTGCAGGGAGCTCCTCGTAGTAGTCGGCGGCGAAATTGTACAGCATCACCTGCATCTCTTCGGGCATCCTCCCGATTATCCTCCTCCGTGCAAAGGGATGGATCAACGGTTTCTCTTCTGTCGTCAATTTAACGAGAGTAGTGTTTATAATGTTGTTTAAAAAATGTTTGTTGATGGGTTCTAGGTTTTTTATCTCGTTCTTTTCAACAGGTATACGGTGGATGGATATATAGGCGAGTGCTAGGTATTCTTCCGGTGTGAACTTTGTTTCGATCACTATATCTAGAACGGCCTCACAGGTCTCCTTCAACAGGTGATCCTCTGCAAGCTTCACGAACATGGGCTTGTCACATTCCTCAAAATCAAGGATTATTTTATCAACTTTTAAACCAGCCCCCCTCTCATCGATCCCACAGAAACCAGGTGCCCCGGTGAAGATGAATTTTAAGTTATCTAAATCACTCACCTTTTTTAACAGATTACACAGTCCTTCGCTTATCTGGTTGTTTTCATCCAAATCTTCGATCATGAAAAGCGTATTCGGTATCAACTTTAAGTCCATCTCTAGATTTGTCACTGCTTCCTTAAAATTTGTTTTTTCAGATACCTCTAGATATGATGTCAATTTATGTTCTCCACATTTTGATAAAAAGTTAGCTAGGTTATCCCAAAGGTTTCTCATCGTGTGCCAGATCTCCAACTTCATGTAGAATATGTTGATGTCACCTTTGTATTCGTTTACCACACTTGTAACCAAGTTAGTTTTACCCGTACCGTACTCCCCCTCGACTAAAAGTATGTTATTTTCTCCATCATCGAGCCATTTTTTTGCTTCTTCGGTTTCCTCCACCTTTACGTAATCTTGAGGGATATCTCTGTAGTAAGTAACGTTTTTCTTCATAAATGACCCGGAGTGGTACTCGAACCGGTCACCATCAAGTTTATTCAATATCTCTATAATCGTGAAGTTGGTGTGTAGGAATCGGTTCAACTCCTTTAGATGGATATCCTTCACTTCTCCATCGAATTCTAGTTTGATATTTTTCTGGAATACTTTTTCCTTCACCTTTTCAGCCTTTTTGATGCCCCTTTCCGTTAAAAAGTATCCTTTCCTTCTTTGTCTTTTGCCCTCGATCCTAGTGGTTTTTTCATAGACCATTCCCTTTTTAACGAGGTCTCTAACGGCATAAGATATGGTGTTCTGTTTTGCGCCGATGGTTTCGGCCATACCCTCTTGCGTTATCTCGACCGGCTGCGGATATTTGTCTTTTTCTGAGAAGTATTGCAGAAGGTGAACGAGTACTTCGTCTTTAGTGGTGAATTCTTTGGGCATTTCGGATGATAATAGGAGGGGTGTATTATAAGATTATTGATATATCAAGGCAGGTTTTATAAGCACCGTTTTATCCATGACAACATTTATTTTCTATAACCGTATCGTGTGGCTCGATATTTTGGAGAAAAAATCAAAAGAGCTCGCCGACAAACTCCGAGAGAGCGATGAGATACACATCGTGTCACACATCGATGCCGATGGGATAACTTCAGCCAGCATCGCATATGAAGCCCTGAAAAGGCTTGGGAAAAACGCATCGTTCGAGTTCGTCAAGCAGTTGGAGAAAGACAAGATCAAGGGACTTAGGAAGGAAAAAAGAGGGTTGACTTGGTTCACGGACCTCGGCAGCGGGCAGATAGATCAGCTGGATGATTTTGACTGTATTATAACTGACCATCATGAACCATCTGAAGCTATAGAGGATCCATCGATCCAAGATAGGGGGAACATACTAAGCTACTGCAGACCGTCGATCCTTGAATTCAACCCACATCATCACGGTGTAGACGGGGCCAACGAGATATCCGGTGCCGGCATGACGTACTTGGTGGCTGAACATCTCGGGGATAACATCGATCTTACAAAACTGGCTGTTGTCGGCGCGGTGGGAGACCTTCAGGCATCTGAACACGGCAAATTGATCGGCAAGAACCGGGAAATACTTGAAAAAGGGGTCTCCGAGGGATATATCTGTGTGAGAAAGGACACCATAATGTACGGGTTGGAGACACGTCCGATCTCAAAGGTACTGGAATATGCCAGCAACCCTTCGCTTCCCGGACTGTCCGGTGACGGTAACGCGTGTATCGATTTCCTCGACGATCTCGGTATATCCATGAAAGTTGACGGTGAATGGAGGCGCTGGTATCAGTTATCCAAGGAAGAGAAGAGAACGATTTTGTCCGCTGTCGCAGAGAAGATGCTCAACTTCGGGTATCCGAGTTCTTACATAGATTCGTTGTTCGGAGAAGTTTACACCTTCCCTGATGAGGAAGAGGGTACCATGGTGCACGAGGCAAAGGAATTCTCCACTCTGCTCAATTCATGCGGCAGGTACAAGAAGGGGAAAATCGGGCTGAAGGTGTGTCTGGGGGACAGGGTTGAGTACTATGACAAGGCGATGCAGCTTTTGAAGGGACACCAGAAGGTCCTCGTTGATTGCCTGAAAACAGTGGAGGACGCCGGTATAATAGAACGAAAAAACCTGCAGTACTTCCACGGGGGGGACCGAATCCCGGATACCGTGCTTGGGACCGTGGCGGGTATGATCTTGGGTTCGGGAGACGTTGATAGGAATCTCCCGATAATAGGGTTCGCTGAGACCGAGGATAGAGAAGGCGTTAAAGTGTCATCAAGGGGAACAAAGGACCTGGTCGAGAAGGGCTTAGACCTTTCAGAGGTCATGTCTACATGCTCGGCGGTAGTGGGTGGTGAAGGCGGGGGGCACGACATCGCAGCCGGGGCGTTCATACCGGAAGGTGAGGAAGAGAAGTTTATCAAAAAAGTGGAAGAGATGATAGAAGAGCAGTTATCTTGACCTTTCATCCTTTTCTTTATACCGGTTAAAATCCATACCCATATCTTTGA
>CAZHUM010000046.1:0-16855 GCA_964535805.1 uncultured Thermoplasmata archaeon | reverse complement strand
AGAACTCATGATCTCAGCACCGTAGATGCTCTCCATATAATCCAAAGCGTAATCGTGTTTATCTTCTGAGATCGCCGCGGTACAATCCTCCACTACCACTACATCAAATCCCCGGAAGAAGGCTCCAGCCGCCGTGTTCTGGATACATATATCGGTGCTGACACCTGTGAGTACGACTCTCTCTATATCGTTTTGTCTCAAAATGGTGTACAACGACGAATCGAAGAATGCGTTGTAGAACCGTTTGTTGACCAGTATGCCCTTGTATTTCTCAAGCTCTTCAACGGTCTCCGCCCCATCTTCTCCTTTCATGGCGTGCTGACCCCATACATCCATCTCGGGGTCGCTGGACACGTGGCTGTCCTGGCAGAAGATCGCGGGTACGTTGTGTTCTTCCGCTTCCTGCAGCAGATTTTCTAGATCCGGGATTATTGATCGTGCACCTTCCCCACCCAATTTCCCGTAAACGAAATCGTATATCATATCGATAACCAATACCGCTTCCTTCATATGTATCGATTAAAATAGTTTTTACGTCTGTTAAATATTTTATCATGTGTATTATGAACTCCAAATGTATTAAATAATAGACGATTTACAATCTCGTTAACGAAGACCATGAAAAAACACAATATCGTTCTCATATTCGTATCTGCCCCCTGGCTTATCGTCTTCGCTGGAAGGCTGATAGCCCCGACTCTTCTCGTCGATATAGAAACAGAATTGGCTATCTCGGATACCCAGGCGGGTATAGCTCTCACTGGTATGTGGTTGTTCTACGGTCTGATGCAGTACCCTTCAGGCATCCTTTCAGATTCATGGGGTCGAAAAAAGGTGATAATGATATCCCTCTTTATCTTCGGTATCGCGGTCGTGCTCACCGGGTTCTCGATCAATTATTTCATGCTTATAGCCACCCTTTCACTCATGGGTGCGGCTGCCGGTTCTGTTCCTTCCAGCATATTCGCTATGATATCCGAGAGCTTCGATGAGAATAAAGGAAGGGCTTTCGGTATCCAATCATCCATAGGCAGTCTTTCCGGTCTAGTCCCGGGTCTCATACCGATATTGGCTTACGCGGTAGGCTGGAGGAATATATTCTTTCTATGGGGAGGTTTAACTTTCATCCTTTTGTATCTCTTCTATCATTTCATAACGGAAACATTGAATGAACCTACGAAGAGAAAACATCTTGACACTTTTAAGAGTGGGATCAAATCACTATCTGAGAAAGACACGGCTTTCATGTTCCTTATCAACGTACTCGTATCTTCAGCTTGGATGGGCATGATATCTTGGTACCCTACTTATCTACAGAAGGCGAAAGGTCTTTCCGTAGAACAGGCGGGAATACTGTTTTCTGTCGTTCTTCTCGGGGGACTATTAATCAAACCGATAGTGGGTTCTCTATCAGATAGTGTAAATCGGCTTTGGTTGATGATGATTTTGGCTTTTGCAGCGTCTATATCCTTGTATCTTCTTACCCTCTATAATTCATATTACATACTCATCATCATCTCCTTTGTTTTCGCCCAGACCGGAGCGTTCTTCCCGGTGAGAACATCTTATCTCACAGACCTTTGGTATTCGAAGACCGTAGGCGCCCGGATGGGTGTGTTCATGTCCGCCATAATCCTGCTGGGAAGTCCGATATCCGCCATAGTGGGATTTACAAAAGAATCATATGGGTTCGATACAGCTATCATCGGCGTCGCTGTAGCGCAGCTGATCGCGTCCTTCTTATTAGCCGTAAAATTGGTCAGGGACAGGTTGGGCCCCGAAGAGAAGTGTATGTAATCATTCTCTAATATATTATTAATAATATAAATTCCGCTATATCGATAATTTCATAACCCCAATGTCCTATACGGTAAATCTCCGAGGTAAGTAAAATGAGCGATGATGCACTAACCGACAATGCCAGACAAATATTGAAGGAAAGATATCTGAAAAGAGATGAAGATGGGAACGTGGTGGAGACACCTGAAGAACTGTTCGAAAGGGTAGCGAGCGCGATAGCAAAGGTCAACGAAGATTATGATGACGATCGAGATTATGAAGGGGAAAAGGAAGAATTCTTTAAAGCACTTGTGAATCTAGATTTCGTACCGAACTCACCCACACTTATGAACGCGGGTTTAGAGATGGGTCAACTTAGCGCGTGTTTCGTTCTATCTCCAAACGATAACATGGACAGCATCTTTCAGCAGGTGAAGAACGCAGCCAAGATTTTCCAATCCGGAGGAGGTGTGGGATATTCATTCTCCAGATTGAGACCCCAAGGAGATACCGTACAATCAACCGGCGGAGTGGCCAGCGGTCCCGTTTCTTTTATGCACGTCTACGACGAGATGTGCAACACAATCAAGCAGGGTGGTAAAAGAAGGGGAGCTCAGATGGGGATCCTATCCGTACAGCATCCGGACATCGAAGAGTTCATAACTGCAAAAGATGAAGAAGACCAACTCACTAATTTTAATATCTCAGTCGCCATGACGGAGGAGTTCATGGAGGCGGTGAAGTACAACGAAAAATACGAACTCAAAAATCCACACGATGAAGAGGTCGTCAAAAAGTTAGATGCCAAAAAGATATACAAAAAGATAGTCCACCAGGCGTGGAAGAACGGTGAACCCGGCATCATCTTCCTCGATCGTATCAACGATGACAACCCCTTCGATGTGGAGAAATATCCGGACCATTACATCGATGCTACAAATCCATGTTTCACCGCGGATACGAGGGTTTACACCTACGAAGGGATCAAACGCATCGGGGACCTCTGCGACAGAGATGAGATCGATCTCGTTATCGACAGTAGGGAACATCCAACCAATCCACTCATGGGGCTGAACGTTCGAAAAACGGGAGAACGACCGGTTTTCAAACTAAACACCGTGGAAGGGTACGAGGTGAAATTGACGGATAACCATAAGGTGAGGACGGACAGAGGATGGGTAGAGGCAAAAGACCTAGAAGAAGGAGATGAAATACATATCCTAAATAAGAAAGGTGGCTTCGGAACCAAGGGAGACAGAGATCTAGGGTTGATTCTCGGATGGTTGATAGGCGACGGCACCATCAAATCCGACCGCGCTGTTCTATCCTTCTTCGGTAAAGAGAAGAAACTCGCAAAGGGTTTTGCTGAGATGGTGAACAGGGTAGTGGATGGCGGAGAACTCGCTTACGCTCGATCGCCCTCCATCCTCGCTGAAGCTGCGGATGGGATGGAAAAGAGAGATAGAAGCTATATATTAAACCCCATCGATATCAAAGATAGAGACGAAGTTAGAGTTCAATCCCAACGTTTACGCCGTATAGTCGAAGGCATGGGCCTATGTGAAAACAAACATCGTGTTCCCGAAGACGTTTTTCAAGGGAATGAGGATATGCAGCGAGGTTTCCTTAAAGCACTCTTCTCCGCTGATGGAAGTTTCCAAGGCACCCTCAAAAAAGGCGGTTCTATAAGATTGTCGCAGAGTGATCTGACCTTACTGAAGCAGGTTCAGCAGCTCCTGACCAATTTCAGTATAGCAAGTAAGATATACAAGTACAGGAGATCGACCCACAAAAAGATGATGCCCGATGGAAAAGGAGGGCTAAAGGAGTACGAATGTAGAGCACAGCATGAATTGGTGATAAGTAAAGTTAATCTCGAAAGATTCAAAGAGGAGATCGGGTTCCTTTTAGAAGAAAAACAGAACAGATTGTGTGATTATCTTGACAGTATGTCGAGAGGTCCGTACAACGAGTATTTCAAAGCAACGTTCGAATCCTTAGAAGAACAAGGTGTCGAACCTGTTTACGACCTGACTGAACCCGTCACACATTCCTTTATCGCCAATGGTTTCGTCGTCCACAACTGCGGCGAGCAGCCGTTAGAAGACTTCGAAGCCTGTAACTTGGGCCATATAAATCTCAATCACTGTGTGAAGGATGGAGAAGTCGATTGGGACAAGCTGGAATACTTGACGGATATTGGCGTAAGGTTATTGGACAATGTGATCGATGCGAGCGATTTTCCCGACGTCGTTGGATATGATGGCGAAGATGACGCTATAACGGAACATGTCAAAGCCAACCGCAAGATCGGACTCGGTGTCATGGGATGGCATCACATGCTGATCAGATTGGGCTTCTCTTACGACAGCAAAGAAGCTATCCAGCTCGCTGAAAAATTGATGAAGTTCATCCAAGATAAGAGCAAAGAAGTCAGTACGAGGATAGCGAATGAAAGAGGGTCTTTCCCCAAATGGGATGAATCCAAATATGAAAAACCCATGAGGAACGCCACCACCACAACGATAGCACCCACGGGAACTACTAGCATGATCGCTGATACAAGCGGGGGTATAGAGCCGATATTTGCAGTATCATATATCAAAAACGTGTTGGACGGAAAGAAACTGGTGATGCCCGATCCGGTTTTCGAGGAGTTCGCTAAAGAACAGGATTTCTACGACGAAGAGTTGATGGAAAAAGTGGCAAAGAAGGGAAAGGTCACGGATCTTGAAGAAGTACCTGAAGAAGTTAAGAAGGTCTTCATCACCGCCAGTGAGATATCACCGGAATGGCACATACGCATGCAGGGAGCCTTCCAAAAATATGTCGACAACGCGATATCCAAGACGGTCAATTTTGCCAACGACGCAGCTGAACAAGACATCAAAAGGGTGTACGATCTAGCATACGACCTCAAATGTAAAGGGGTAACCGTATACCGCGACGGATCCAGGCAGGAACAAGTGATGGAAGTCGAAGGCGAGAAAAAAGATGAAAAGAAAGGAGAGAAAAGACCTAGAAAGAGACCACATAAAGTACATGGAACCACCAGAAAGATACCCACGGGAAGCGGGGGATTGTACATCACTATAAATAGAGACGATGAAGGGCTGTTCGAAGTCTTTGCCCAGATTGGAAGATCCGGTGGTTTTACTCAATCATTCACCGAGTCTATAGCCAGGCTGGTATCTCTCTCCTTGAGATCTGGAATACCCGTGGAAGAAGTGGTCAACCAATTGGAGGGCATCAGATCTCCGGACGTTAGTTTCCAACCTGGAGGACGAAAGATATTCTCGATCCCGGATGCCATCGCAAAGGCGTTAAAGTGGGAGATGGAGGGAGAACCCAAAGGAGAACAGGCAACATTACCCACGGAGGAGCCCGAAAACGACATGGCGGAGATGATGAAGAAGGGTTATAACCCTATATGTCCCGAGTGTGGCTCCATGCTTCAGTTGATGGAAGGTTGCAGGACTTGTCCCAACTGCGGATACAGTAAATGCTGATCTTTCTATACCCGCAGGCACAAACCCTTTCCTTTTCTTTCAAAAATTTAAAATACATATCCCCTTTTGCGCCCTTAACAAAGGTGGTCAAATGGAAAGAAGAAGAAAGAAAGTAGTTATAATGGGTGCAGCCGGAAGAGATTTTCATAATTTCAACACGGTTTTTAGAGATAATGAGAAGTACGAAATTGTTGCATTTACCGCAACTCAGATACCGGATATAGAAGGTAGACGATATCCACCTTCTTTAGCAGGGGATCTATATCCAGAAGGTATCCCGATAGTTCATGAAAATAAATTGTCACAGATTATAGAAGACGAACACATTGACGAAGTTATATTTTCTTACAGCGATGTTCCTCATGAATACGTGATGCATAAAGGGTCATTGGTCAACGCAGCAGGTGCGGACTTCGTACTTTTAGGGAACAACGAGACCATGATAAAATCTCAAAAACCATTGATATCGATTTGTGCGGTAAGGACGGGAAGCGGGAAGAGTCAAACGACTAGAAAGATAGTATCTGAACTGGCAAAGAAAGACAAAAAAGTCGTTACCATCAGGCATCCGATGCCCTACGGTGATCTGGAAAAACAAGCGGTTCAAAGGTTTGCGGATTACGACGATCTAGATAAACATGAATGTACTATAGAGGAGAGGGAAGAATACGAACCGTACATAGATGAAGGGTTGATAATCTACGCGGGTGTCGATTACGGTAAGATACTGATGGAAGCGGAAAAGGAAGCAGACATCATAGTATGGGATGGCGGTAACAACGACACACCCTTTTACCGACCAGACCTTCACTTTGTAGTCTTCGACCCCCATAGAGTGGGACACGAATCCAGGTATCATCCGGGTGAAACGAACTCGTACATGGCGGATATCGCTATAATCAACAAATGTGACTCAGCACCTCAAGAGAACATCGAGAGATTGGAAGAGAATATCAAGAAGATCAATCCGAGAGCTGAAATATTCAGAGCGGATTCGATCTTGAAGGTTGAGAGCCCCGAGAAGATCAAGGGCAAGAAAGCACTGGTTATAGAAGATGGACCTACGGTAACGCACGGCGAGATGCCCTTCGGAGCGGGAAAATTGGCTGCAGAGAAGTACGGTGCCTCGAGTCTAGCGGACCCGATAGAGAGTGCGGTCGGTTCGATAAAGGAGACATTCATAAAATATTCACATCTAGAAGACGTACTCCCAGCCATGGGTTATGGAGATGAACAGATGAAAGACCTAGAGAAAACGATCGAAAATTCTGATTGCGAGATCGTGGTATCTGGAACTCCTATAGATCTGAACAGAGTTATCAACGTCAGCAAACCCATGGTTCACGTTAAATACGAATTAGAACTCCACGAAAAAGGCGCCTTAGAGAAGATATTGAAAGATTTCTGAGAAGCTAATCAGAAACAATTAAAAACCTTGAACGAGCTAGTTATAATAGATGGGACCTAACCTAGCCGATAAGGAGCACTTTGTTCAGCGGAATAATCTGTGTGCCGTATGCAGGGGGACAAAGAACCTATGCAATAGGAAGAGCTGTCCGGTTCTTGTGAAATACTACTCACAGATGAAGACAAAGGAATTAACGGACAGCACCAACATATCAGGTTCGTCACCGCCCGGTGTTTTCGTTGGACGGTTCGGTTATCCAAAGGTCAATATAGGTCCTCTTGTACCACCTTATCACGGCGATACTTCTCAATTGGATATGCCGGAAACATGGATCGGAAAGAGTATCGAGGACATAGTTGATTTTCGAACCCAATTGATCCGTGGAAAATATATGGTCAAGATCGACGATTTTCAAAGTGGAGGACGGTTGGTGGATTACGTAAGAGATATGGCATTATCTAGAGAACCGGCTGAAGTCGAAGCATTTTTTTCTAAGAGACCTTCAGGTAAGATAGCACTCTCGGATTCCGTTCAGCCCTACGGTCCGTCCGCACCGCTCAAAAAGATCGATCTGGGTACGTTGAAGATAGACAGAAGGATGGACAGAGCCTTTGAAGCCACGGACTTGAAAGCTCAGAACGCTGTTTTGGATCTTTATGAACATGATATCTACGTATCGAAGATACAGAGGGCTTTCAGCGTTGGAGCCTTTGGATTACAGGATAACAGGAGGTTCGTACCAACACGCTGGAGTATAACCGCTGTAGATGACATAATCGGTAAAACCCTGCGTGAGGAGGTGAAAAAATATCGCCCTATAGACGAGTACCGGGTCTATGAAACATGGGAGCTGGACAATCGGTGGTTAATCCTTATGATGCCCAGGACGTGGATCTATGAATTGGTAGAAGCGTGGTATCCGGAAACAGCTTGGAATCCCTACGGAAAGGATATTGCGATAATATCCAGCTACGAAAAGTACGAAGGTAGGAAAAAGTACGCTGAAATAGGCGGCTGTTTCTACGCTGCTAGGATGGCGATTTGTGAGAGGTTGAAAGACGAGAAAAGGCAGGCCGGTGCGGTGATACTCAGAGAAACGCACCCAGGTTACATCATGCCCGTGGGCGTTTGGAACGTCAGGGAAAACGTGAGAAACGCCCTAAGACAGCAATATCGTTCATTTGATACTATGAAGGAAGCATTGTTTTACATATCCACCAGATTGGATATAAAAATAAATACATGGATCGACAATAGTGACGTGCTGCAGGACATGATATATCAAACTAGATTAGAAGACTTTGGAGTTGGAAAAGCATGGGATTGATGATGCCTAAGAGTGAGATAGAAGGTATAGAGATAAAAGAGATAAGTTGTAAAACAGCACTATCTAAATCGGGATTGGAAGCCGACTATGCCCTGAACCCCTACAAAGGATGCTCACATAACTGCAGATATTGTTATGCTCCCTTCGTGTTAAGAGAGGAAAGAGAATGGGGAACATTCGTAGACATAAAAAGAAATATTCCAAAGATCTTAGCGAATGAACTCAAATCAAAGAAGAAAGGTGTAGTCAGGGTTGGGAGCGTAACCGATGCGTACCAACCCGTAGAGAAGGATTACAAGCTGACTAGGATGTGTCTAGAGCAGTTTAAAAAATACGATCATCACGTTCTTATTCAAACGAAATCCGACCTTGTGACAAGAGATATAGACATCTTGAAAGATATGGAAGCGGATGTAGGTCTAACGATAACATCTCTGGATGAGGATTTTAAATCTATTTTTGAACCTAATTCACCTGCAGTTGAAAAAAGGCTAGATGCTTTGAAAGAACTCGTAGGTGAGGGGGTAAATACTTGGGTTTTCATCGGTCCTCTTATACCCTACAAAAACGATGATAAAGTATCCCTTGAAGAGATCGCTTCTCGTTTAGATGAGATAGGCGTGGATGAAATATATCTGGATAAATTGAACATGAGGAAAGGTATCTGGCCGAAATTTGAAGAGGTACTAGATGGATCAACGCTGGAAAAATATCATAAGATATTTTCCGGTGAAATCGACTATTTTAACGAGCGTAAAGGACTGTACAGAAAAATAGGAAAAACAGTTTTTTAAGGATAGACTACGTCTCTATCGTGGAATCTGTATTTACAACCATCCGTAAGTGTATGTATCTTAATGTTCGCTGCCCGGATCGGTTCACCGACGCCTGTTTTCGATGTATCCTCTAGATCAGTGTCTCTTCCATCCAGCACGATGATATTTTTCCTTCCGAAAACATCGAATTCCATCTTATCGAAATCCCACATTATCCCGGTTTCTCCACCGATCCCCACACCTAAAAGATGTGGATTTTCAGAGATCACGTGTAACAAGATAGGTAGTTTTCCTCTGATTGTGAAATGTGTGTCGATTACAGCGTTATCTATGAATCCTAATCCATCGGTCAGCTCAACTTCGCCTTTAACGAAATCATGCTGGATCAGGTCCTGTGCGATCATCTTTGAAGTGAAACAAACAGCTCCCGCTCCAGTTCCCCCTAACAACGCACCCTGATTGAACCTTTTATGTATATTTCGGAGGAGTTTGGTCTTGCTGAGCATAGCGGTAACTCTTAGTTGATGTCCACCGATGAAAAAGAACGCGTCTACACCTTCTGTTATCGATGCGAATCTTTCATCGTTAGCCTCGTCACGGTCTTCTGGATTTATCAAAATTGTTTGGATTCCCAGGCTTTCGAAAATATCTTTGTAGATTTTACCGGAAGGAGATGGATTAGCATTTGCAGAGGGTATTATCCCGAGTGTGGGATCCTTTTGATCTATTGATTCTACAAAGTTGATCAGCAAGGGTTCGTTTGAAGAAATATTGAGATTACTACCTATAGTGAATATTTTACCCCTTTTCATATGATCCTCTATGGATTACTCGTTAATAAATTGTGTGAAAGGTTTGGGAAAAAAAAGAAAGGATGGAGGAGGAATGATCGTGATTTGATATCTATAAAATATTGTTCATCACTTATATCTATTACCGGTAAATCGGTCCTCGAATCGACTTTCGAAAATGTACTCTAGCTGGAGTGTTAAAGGGATCTTTTCAGTTCTCTATAGAATTCTTCTCCAGCTCTCCTCTCCCTCCACGGATAATGACCACAATCAGCGAGTAAGATGAACTTAAAATCCTCCACTACATTTGATAACGGTTTTTCGACACCTTCATAAGGGTGGGGATCATGATCACCGTGGATGGCAACCACTGGGCAGTCTACCTTCTCTGCATAGGCCATCAATCCTCCACTTTTCCGCAGGCGTTCTGCCTCTCTCCATACCCTTTTGTTCACATCCGGTTGAAATTCTATGAGTTCGTCTTCGGGGGGCATGGGGTCGTAAGAGTCCGCCTTTTCCACCAATTCGATGAATTTTTCGATGTTATTTTGATCGTAGGTACTATCATCGATTTTTTTGCTTAGGTGTATGTACTGCTCCCCTTCTTCTCTGCTCAACCGTTCCATCCTTCTCTTTTTGATCTCTTTCTTGTAACTCTGTTCGAAGGGTCCAGAGTTCAATAAGATTAGTTTTTTTACATCATCGGGGTACTCTACGGTGTAGATAAGTCCCAGCCATGCACCCCAGGAATGCCCGATCATGTGGACCGGTATATCACAGATATTATCCACGACGGTTTTTAATTCCTCCACCTCCCCGTCTATCGAATCTTCGCTGAGTAAGGGCTCAACGACACCCCACTCTGTACCGAGCTCTTCAGCTACAGACCTCATGTATCCCGGTGCTCCCGGCCCTCCGTGGAGAACGACGATGTTGTACGGGGCGGAACCGTATTTTCTGTAGGGCTGCATGTATGTTTGCATTATGGTTTTGGTTTATCTAGTTGTTGGAGCGGGTATCGGGTTCGACGGCTCGGACCGGATACAGATAGATGTTCTTACAGATGAAGGAATCGGATTCGACAGCGGTGAAGTTCTGGTCGATGCCGGTGATATCAACCTGGAGGAGTCGGGTCATACGGAATAATAGATAGTCACTCACCTACGATAGACCGCTTGACACCTAAGTTCCTGAATATCCTTTGAAGTATCTCTTCACCATCGGGTAGGGTTTTGTATATAGATGAAAGATTGATTTCCATACCACTCCTACGTTCGATTATGATATCAGAAAGCTTGTCGTCGAGATGTTTGTTCAATGTTTTCCTATCGATATTACATTGGTGAGCTAAGTAAGATTTGTTGACTTGTCCGATGGTAGCATACCATAAGATCCTAAAGTCTGTGTTATCCAAACCACTCAGAAATGCGGAGTCCACAGCTATTATTGCTTCTTTCATCTCTTCACGTTCTACAATTTTTATGTCTTCACTTTGAGCTATCCTCCATCCGTCTCTTGAATAATGTATGAAATTCCTCAAGTTCCCTCTTGACCTTATAGATGCCATCTCAATGGCGCAGTCGTCATATGGGAAATAAAAATCATCCACATCTTCCATACAATTTTTCATCCGTTCTTCAAGAAAAAATTGAAGTTTATCGGTTTCAAGTTCTCTCTGTAACGAGATGAATTGAGAACCGGTAAAATTCCTATTATTAACAGTTCCTTGGCTCCGTTGATGGCGGTCACAGACGAAGATAAAACCGCTCTCTTCCAAAATAGCTTCAGATAATCTGTAAAATTCTATAGCTTTTTCATCGTTTAATTTATCCATATCATCTATAAGTGCAACGTCATTATCTTTAAGGATCTGGTCTGACTTGGAACGGATATCTTCAAAATCGTTGTAAAAAGCAGTAGAAAAGTCTTTTTCCATTGCTAATTTTTTAACATAATTCAAAAAACTGCTCTTTCCGACACCGCGCCCTCCCATTATGATAGATATCTCTCGTGGTGTCTCATATCCACTCTCTAGGATAGTTTCTGCCAGCCTGATCTTGTCTTCTCTATTTATGAACAGGAGGTCCAGTTCATCGATCCCGATCGGGTAAAGCTCGAATGGATTCTCTTTGAATTTCATCTCATATCACCTGATTCCGTATCGTCCACGATACTCCACATATTGTACATCCTCCACAAGGTCCCCTATAGATATAAATTTTTTGATGTGAGTGGGCTTTGAACGGTAAAAAGAACGCCCCGGCCGGGATTTGAACCCGGGTCGCAGGCTCGACAGGCCCACATGATAGGCCACTACACTACCAGGGCAAAAAAATCCAATGCCTTCTAATAAGGTTCACTATTAAAACATTACTGTTAAAGATGCAAAAATATAAAAAGCTCACACGTACAATACCCGCTGATGAAAAGCTTATTCAAGTTGATACGCCCTCTAAACTGCATACTTGCATCAGCCAGTGTGCTCATTGTAGCGATCGTTCTCTTCGGTCTAGATATCGGAGTTACAGGGAGGGCATTCAAAATTATCATCGGGATGGGTGTCGTGTTTTTCTTCACCGCTGCTGGAAATACCCTCAACGATTTTTTCGACAGGGAAATAGATAAGATCAATCATCCAGAAAGACCGATCCCAAGCGGAGATATAGATCCACAGAATGCATTGATACTCGCCGTGATGATGTTCATTGTTTCAGGCTTATTATCATTGTTACTACCCTTACCATATGTCCAGATGATCGTTTTCTTGAGCATGGCCCTTATGGTGTCCTATGAAATCAAACTAAAAAATCTAGGACTCTCTGGAAACTTCGTGATCTCTTGGCTGACGGGTTCGCTGTTCGTGTTCTCGGGAGCGATATTCAATTCATGGAGGTTGCCTTTGGTATTGGGCATACTAGCATTCCTTACAAACTTCGGAAGAGAGATAGCAAAAGATATCGAGGATATAAAGGGAGATATCAATAGAAGAACGTTCCCCAAGCGTGTAGGTGTAAAAAATGCGAAATTCGTGATAGCTCTACTAGTTATCGGGGCGGTAGTCCTTTCTCCCTATCCATACGTAAAAGACCTATTTCAGGAGGGTTATTTGCTAATAGTGATAATAGCAGATATAATATTTATATACTCCATTTATTTATTGAGTGATGTCAAAAGAGCTCAAAAAGTTCTAAAGATAGGTATGATGGTTGCCCTTATCGCCTTTCTGGCAGGGGGATTATTATGAAGATATTGGATTATATACTGAATAAATTGGAAGATGAAAAAATGCATATGGGTCTGATAGACCCCGATGAACAGGAACCCATCGACGCGGGTTATATAGCTTCGAGTCTAGAAAATGTTGGTAGCGATGCAGTTATGGTCGGAGGGTCTACTGGCGTAAACCGTGAAAAGTTAGAAGCCACTGTATCTGAGATAAAATCATCCGTTTCTATCCCGGTTATACAATTTCCTACGAGTGCTAGTGCTATTTCGAAGAATGTAGACGCGATATATTTTATGAGCATGTTAAATTCCAGGGACAGAAAAAAGATCATAGGAGAGCAGGTGAAGGGTGCTCCTTTCATCAAGAAGATGGGTATAGAACCGATCTCCATGGCATATCTGATCGTCGAACCGGGGATGACCGTTGGAAAAGTAGGGCAAGCAGATCTCATCCCTAAAGACGATCCCGATGTAGCGGTATCCTACTCCCTAGCAGCACAATATCTAGGCATGAAACTCCTTTATTTAGAAGCCGGATCGGGAGCACCTGAACCGGTACCTGCAGGGATGATAAAGAAAGTTAAAGAAAATGTTGACATGCCCATCATCGTCGGAGGAGGTATAAGAACGCCAGAGCAAGCTTACGATATAGTTCAAGCTGGGGCGGATATTATCGTAACTGGAACGGTGATAGAGGAATCACACAATATAGAATCTAAATTAGAGGGTTTAATATCAAAAATAAAGAGATGAAAAAAAGCCAAGACGACTCAGTGCTTGTTCATCCTAGAGATTACAATCTGAGTTTTTTTAAAATCCCAAGTCTGTACATTTTAATACCATCAAGTTTATTCTTATCGATACTTATAGGGATGATCTTATTTGGGTTCGAAAAACAGGGCCTGATCGAAGCTGTTATGATCTTCTTCCTTCCTGTTTTGATTTCTACGATCTCCCTGCCTTATTTACCAGGTTACCAGGAAAAGATGAACTTCCGACAGTCAGCGATGATGTCTTTGGTGTCCTTATCGATGGTGTGCTTTTTTATTATACTGTACATAAAATTCAATCTTAAACTCAACACGATCATACTGGTATCTTATGCCATACCACTTTCTTTTAGATATCTGATATTCAGGTCGGTCTTTATATCGCCCCCGTTTCTTTCTTTACCCCACACATATTTACAATCCGCAGTAGCCGTGATTTTTCTACACATTTTTTTCCCGTTGACAACATTGAATATTCTAATATTTGTATTAACATCACTCATCGGGTTAAGTGCGGTGATAGCGTTCATATCGATAGTAAATAAACCCTTCATCAAGGATTTTGGTGTTTCGACTATGGACATGATCCGGATGTCGTTTCAATTGTATGCTGGAAAGGAGATAGGAAAGGAAGGTCTGGAAAAAGTATTTAAAACAAAATCGATAAGATCCGAGGTGAATTACACAATTTTTATCTTTAAAACTGAAAAAGAAAACAAGGCAATTTTTATAGTACCGAATCTACATCCAGGCCCTCTTAAAGGTGTTGCAGGCTCTTCACTTACAGAGATCTTATCTAGAGATCTTAAAGGGAGATTCGGGTCTGTATTTACATTCCATGGGCCAAGTACTCATGTACATAATCCTATTAAAAAGGAAGATTGCAGCTTACTTTCTCGTGATATTCTTAAATCATTGAAAGATATTGATTACACCAATGTAGGTACAAAATATATCAGTTCGAGTGATGGTGTAAATGTAGGCGGCCAAATATTTGGAGGGGGTTTATTTTTAAACGTTTCATTTTCGCCACGTCCAACGGAGGATATAGACGCACCGATCGGAGAAATCATGTCATTAGAGGTTGAAAAGAAAGGTTACTCTACATTGGGTTTCGTCGATGCACATAACTGCGTTAAGAAGGGAGCCATGGAGGTATATTATCCCTCAAAAAGATATAAAAGTATTTTAGAAAATTCTATGAAATTGGTTGATGATATAAAGGAGAAGGAGATGGGCACTCTAAAGATGGGTGTAGCCCAGAAAAAAGGCTACAACAAATCTGAAGGGATCGCTGGAGAAGGGGTCAAAGTGGCAGTTTTCGAGATCGGTGGAGAAAAAAACGCCTATATCTTGATAGATGGAAACAACATGGTCGGTGGTTGGAGGGAGACTATACAGGAGGAGATATCTGATTTAGTAGATGTATCTGAAATATTCACTAGTGATACACATGAAGTAAATACATTGAACAAAGATTACAATCCTGTAGGTAAATCTATAGAAAAGGATATTGTACTGTCCGATGTGAGAGAATTGACTAAGAGTGCAATTAAGGACCTAGAAAAAGTTTCCTTCGGGGTGAATTCCAGTGTGATCAAGAATTTTTCGATAATGGGTCCTTTGGGCAGCAATAGACTTAATGCTGTTGCTGAAACGATCTACGAGATGGCACCTATGACCGCCGCGTTATCCTTTGCAGTTCAATCTCTAGCAACAACGGTTGTGCTACTGTTCTTGTGAAAAGTATATATATGGACATTTACTGGTTCTCACAAGTTTGAATTACAGTGAAATTTGTGATAGCGTTATGGAGTGATCAGCCCCGTGGTCCGTCAGAACTAGTTCCAACTTACCACGGGTCTCTCGCATCCGCTCAAGCCCCGTGGTTCGTCAGAAAAGAAATTTCTGACTTACTCGGGAAATTTGCATAGCAAATTCCCCGTGGTGCGCAGGAATCAGAGATTCCTGTTCCCACGGACCTAGTTCACTTCGTTCACTAGCCCCGTGGTGTTTCGGAATTCGGTAGAATTCCAAATACTCGGGGAATGTGAGAAACACATTAGCCCCGTGGTGTAGCGGTCAATCATATGGGCCTTTGGAGCCTGTGACCCCGGTTCGAATCCGGGCGGGGCTATTAAACTATTACTACATATTAATTGATAACTTGTGTTAATAATGTAATTAAATATTATAATGTATTTATGTGTGCTTTTGCGTAACTAGATGCATAAGTATATGTAATGTTATTAAATATAATATTTAGTAGTATAAGTTATCACCCATATTAATTGTTTTTAATAGTTATATTATACTTTTTTGCAATTTACGTATAACTACAGGACTATGTAAATTGTTATTATTATATGCGTATAGTTTAACACGATAATAATTTTATACATATCCTATAATCACTATTTTGCACATGCCTCACAAAAACGTGAAAAATCAGAAAAACACATAAAACGATAGTTTTTAGTGGTGGGGGATACCTTCTTTTACGGAAAAAGTGCGTTTTAGAGAGTTTTACATCAAAATTCGTTACATATATATAGGGCATATCCGGGATGTCGTAAAACACATCTAATGCGACGATAATTATAAATATAATATGGAAAGAAGTCGTATTATATATTATTTATTACGTCACGGTTAAATAAATAAAAATTCCGGCTTTTTTCTTAATATTTTTCAAACAAGTAAACATAAAATGAATTAACAAACCAATCGGATCTAAAAAATCTCTCTTATGGTTATGTAAATTATATACAATATTAAGGCTTTATCGATTACAATAATTATTAAATTGATTAAGGTAATGTTTATAAGTTATAACCCTAAGCATTAATTCAAAGGAATTATCTAAAATAACCTAGCTTTTACGTCCCCTTCTTCTATCTTTACATAAGCGAAGTGATCATTCATAGAAGGACCCGGATTAAGATAAAATGTAGTACCATCATCAAAAGTCCCCCTAGCTTCGTGAACGTGCCCACTCAAAACCAGCACAGGTTCTCTTTCATCCAAAACAGCTCTCACATCTTTGTTACCTATATGTTCTTCTTTAGAGTTGATGTCTAGAAATCCGTATGGTGGGGCATGGAGAACGAAAATATCTGCATCTGAGGAGATTTTATGAAATCTCTCTATTTCTTCTTCCGTGTGGTTAGATCCTGATAGTCCTGTGAACCTGAGGAGCTTGTCTCGGAAGGTATCTGGAAAGTCGTCAGGCTTTCCTGTACACCTGAGGAGCTTGTCTCGGAAGGTATC